>JASFOZ010000258.1:0-6406 GCA_050116255.1 Desulfarculaceae bacterium | reverse complement strand
GGCCTCCATGGCCTCCACTATGGGCTCTGCCACGGTGTCCACGATTTCACCGTCACGGGCCAGATAGTCCTTTTTACCCTTGACCAGAAGATGGCGGGCGGCGTTGCCGTGGTCATAAGACCTGGTGATCAGGTCCGGCACCCGGTTTTCTTCGTGCAGGATGAATCCCCGGGTGTAAAAGGGGTGAGGCGCCTGTTCGTCAGCCAGAAAGGCCAGCTCTCCCACATCCGGGGTGAAGAGGTCGTACTTGGCCGCCTGGCCGCTCATTTTGGCGGCATACATAAAACCGGCGTCAGCGATCAGGACCGGCCGGGGGTTCATCTCCTCCACTGCAAACAGCACCCGGTTGTGCCAGTCTGCGTCCGGTTGCAGATAATGGAAGGCAATGGCCTGGAGACCTTGCCAGTCCAGGCCTTGGGCCAGGTGCTCATAGAGCCGGCGGCTGCCCTGGCCGGTTCCGATGTCCCCCACCAGGCAGGTAAGTACGCCGCTGCTTTCTATCACCTCGCAGGCCTTGAGGGCGGCGGCCAGCATCGCCGGCGTGCCCCGGTTCACCGGTATCTTTTCGCCCTCCAGGCGGATACTGCCCTTTTCGATTCGGGCCGGGCCTGTGAGCAGAGGGAAGTCCGGGTCCGGCACCGTACCCACTATGGCTAGCATCTTCGCTTTATCTCTTCATAGGCCAGGGCCAGGGCGTACCCGCACAGGGTGTGGCCCAAATCCCTTGGATTGGGGGCCTCGTCCAGACTCTTGCTCACGATCTCCTGGGCCAGGTAGGGTACGTCAGGACAGCCGCCCCCGGATACATTGACAATGGTGCGGCTGGCCTTTTCCACGGTTATCTTCATGTTGGCCGCCCGCACCATCAGGTAAGCTCCATAGTCCACATATTGGTAAAGGTCCACCGGCTTTAGCAACGGGCCGCTCACCGGCACCACCTGCAGCGGCGTCAGGCCTGATTCCTGCAACAGGCGCAGGATATCAAGCTCTTCGATGAGAGGAAACTCGATGACCAAATCGCAGCCGCTCCTGATCTCCGGCGGCGGCCCTTTGACCTTTATCTCCCAGCCCGCCTGCTTCAGCAGATTTTCGGCCCGGATGACCTCGCTGGTGTTCTCGTAAACCAAGATACCCCTATCCGGGCCGGCTCGGCGGGCGCGGGCGGGCCGGGAATCCCTTTTTTTGCCTAGGCCGAACAAAGGCCGGGCCTAGGCCTTGACCAGGGTGAGACGGAACCCTTCGCCTTCTTCTGTGACCTGCTTGATCTCCCAGCCCTGGCTGATGGCGGCCCGGGATACGTTTTCCTTGGAGGTGTCGGTGTCGACCAAAACCTCCAGCTCACCCGAGCCCATCTGTTTGATCTTATCCAAGGTCAATATGACCGGCTGGGGGCAGGAAAGCCCGCTGGCGTCTATTAATTCGCTCATTTTATTGCCTCCTTTTCAGACTCGTCTTAGGCGGCGCTCTTTTTGCGCATGGTGAAGCCTATGAACAAACACACCAAAAGGCCGATGACCACCGCGGCCACCCCGTGGGGGCCTATGCCCTTGGGCGAGCTGGCCAGGGCGAAGTTGTGGGAAAAAGCTGCCCCCACGATCATGCCCAAGACGAAAACCGCGGCATCGCCGTCACCTTCGCCGGCTAAAAAGAGTTGCCGCCCCGGGCAACCACCGGCCAGGGCAAAGGCCAACCCCGCCAAGGTCATGCCCAGGAAGTTCCAAAGATGCATGGTGTGGGCCACCGGCTGTTTGACAAAGCCGGGATGGAACTGCCCCACGATCAGGTTGGTGATAAAGGCGAACACCAATAAGGCCAAAACCCCGGAAAGCAGGTGTGTCTGCTTGAAAAGCAACAGATCGCGAAAGGCGCCCATGGTGCAAAAGCGGCTGCGCTGAGCCAGGAAACCCACCGCCAGGCCTATGACCAGAGAGACCAAGAGGGGTGCGTGCATGGCGCCCGGGCCCTTTAGGCTGTAGAAGAGCACTCCGCTTTTAGCCTCTCCCTGCACCTGGGGATAGATGAGCAGCAGGGCCAAAAAGCCCAGCATGGTAAGAGGCAGAAGCAGGCCCACCGAGGCATAGGTTTTTTGGGTGCGGCCCAGATTGTAGCCTCCCTTGAGGAACAGGGTGCCGATCCATATGCCGAAGATAAGGCCGCCAATGCCGAGCAAGGCATTGCCGTCTCCACCGGCCAGGCGCAGTATGGCCCGCCAGGGGCAACCCAAAAAGACCAGGGCCCCGATCATGGCAAAGGCGCCCAGGACGAACCGCGCGATGGGGGCTGAACCGGCCCGGGGCCGGAACTCGCCAAAGGACAAGGCAGCCAATAGAGAACCCAGGACAAAGCCGATGATCTCTGGGCGCAGATACTGGACCACGCCTGCCCGGTGCATGCCCAGGCTGCCGGCAATGTCCCGCTCAAAGCAGGCCACGCATATGCCCATGTTTCCCGGGTTTCCCCAGTACTGTAAGAGGGCGGCGAAAACTCCAATAAAGACGCCGGTGCCTATTATCCCCCCGGGGGTTGCAAAAAAGTTCTTCCCTTTCATAGCCTTAGGCCTCCTTCTTCCTTGAGGGATTAATCCCCACAGGTTTCGGGCTGCGGTAAAGGCAGATACGGAAGATGCTTATTTTTTAGGCTTGTTGCGGCTGAAAGCCGACGGGTCGAAGTTTTTCGGTTCGAACCTGCCTACCGAACCCGGGTAGATTGTCCAGATTCAAGTCAGGTGAAACCGAAAAACTCTGCCATTGGCGGGCTCCTAGAAAAAGACCCCTAAACGCCCTCGCATCCTATGAGTAAGGGCATGGGCGTGTCAACGGTTTTTTAGGCGCATTGCTTCAAGGCATTGACCGTTTGCACCGTTGTTTAGGGCGAACCCTCCGGTTCCGGGATCAAGGCAAGTTCCTTAAGAAATCAGCGACCGCAGCGCAGGCGGCTTGAGGCTGCTCCAGATGGATCATATGACCGGAGCTGGGGATAACCGCCATCTGTGACCCGGGGATGTGCTGGTGCAGATACTGGGCGTACTTGACCGGGGTAAGCTGGTCCTGGTCGCCGCCAACCACCAAAGTGGGCAGGCTGATCTCAGCCAGGCGCGCCATGACGTCGAAGTGATCGCTGGCAACATAATCGCCCAGGAGCACCGATGGTTTATTCTGGTTTAATAGGCGGCGCCAATCTTCAAGCATAGGTCCCGGTGCAGCCGGGGCAAAGGCAAGGCTGGCCAGAAGATCTACGGCGGCGGGAAAGTCCTGGGCCAGATTCTGTAAAAGGGCGGGCAGCACCCTCAGGCGGGCGCCGGTGCCCCACAGGATCAACCCCTCCAGCAACTCCGGACTTTGCAGGGCCAGGGTCTGGGCAATGGCCCCGCCCATGGAGTGGCCCAAAAGCACCGGCTTCACCTCTCCCGCCCGCAGGAATTCCTCCATCCAGGCGGCGTACTCCTCCACCCGGTCCCGCCCGGGGCCTGGAGTGTTGCCGTGCCCAGGCAGGTCTATGGCGGCCAGGTTGAACTCATGGCCCAGGCCGCTCAAAAGATGATGGAACTCCTGGCCACGCCCGCCAGCGCCATGTACGCACAAAAGGCTTACCCGGTCCGCCTTAAACTCCCCAGGCCCCCGGCTAAGCCCTACTTTCTTTCCAGATACTTGTTCAGCCCACATTATGGTCAAGCTCCTTATGCGCTGGTTTGACCCTTAATCTTGAAACCAAAAATTTATAACCGGACAACAGGCCAAGGGATGATGATCACCCCCTGGGCCAGTTTAATTCCTTGGATAATCTTACTACCAAAAAGTCAGCGCAAAGAGAAGATTTGCCCCATTAATAATTGGGTATGGAAAGGTAATTACATATTGGAAGTGATTGATTATTTTGGAATAAAAAATAAGTTTCAACAACTAAGAATTATTATCATGTTAATCGCCCTGCCGTGTCCATATTGGATGGCTATTTCTATAAGCATTTATTTATATTGCAATTAGAAATCAAAGCCACCGCTCAACGTTGATCAAGTCAAGATCATCTGGCAAGGTTTTTCTTCTATGTCTCTACTGTGCCCGATTAGAGGCCAAATCATTTCGTGGCAATAAAAAGGCGGCCTTGACAAAGATGAGCCTGAGTTAATAAGGTAGGTCTATCGCTTGATGGGGCAGAGGCTGTGCGGATGGTTTATTTCCGGTGCTGGTGCTGCTAAGCCTGAGCCTGATTCTGAGGCGATTTCTGCCGCTCCTTTACTTTGCCCGTAAAGTGCATATGCCTTGATCCAATCGGGGAAACAGGCCGGCCCTAGGCCTTGATCAATTAAAGACGCAGACAGAAAGGAGGTGTAACTCAGCTGGCCGGTTCCGGGGTCGGTGTGGCTCGTTGAACTACATTCACCGGTCGAGCAAAGTAAAGGGAGGTAGAGTATGGTTGCAGCAGATCAGCAACCCAAACAAGGGGGTCTGGCTGGTCTCGGTGCCAGCTTCACCCAATGGACCGAGAGATGGATCCCCGATTCCCTCGTAATCGTTTTCATTCTTAGCATCATCGCCTACATCATGGCCCTGATTTGGGGTTTTAACACCGAGGTCACCTTTGGCGACCGCCTCTATAGCGGTGTGGTGGCCTGGGGCAAGGGCTTCTGGGCCTATCTGAAGTTCGCCATGCAGATGTGTTTGATCATGATGACGGGCTATATCCTGGCCCTTTCCCCACCGGTGCGCCGTCTCATGGACGGATTGGCGGGCCTGCCCGACCAGGATAAGCCTTCCCAGGCCATCGTGGTAATGGCCTTATTTTCGACTTTATCGGCTTGGTTGTCCTGGGGGCTGTCCATCATCGGCAGCGCGGTTCTGGCCCTATTTATCGTGCGCCGCAACCCCAAGGTGGACTACCGTCTGTTGGTGGCTACCGCCTATCTGGGCCTGGGCTGCACTTGGCATTCGGGCCTGACCGGTTCCGCCACCCTGATGATGGCTTCGCCGGGCAACAAGCTGGTAAAAGACGCCATCGCCAGCGGCTGGATTACCGGCCCGATATCCACGGGCACTACCATCTTTCATCCCTTCAACCTTATCCTGACGGCGGTGGTAATCATCGTGGTCACTTGGCTAATGGCCCGCATGCATCCGGACCCAGAAAACACCTATGTGGTGCAGCCGGAGCTTATGAACCGGCTCAAGGTTTACAAACCTCCAACTCAGCGAGAGGCCAAGTCCCCCTCGGACTGGATGAACTGGTGGCCCGGATTCAACCTCATTATCGTAATCGGCGGCGCCATCGCCTTGTACGCCTATCTAAGGGGCAAACCGCCCGGCAACTGGCTGACCCTGAACAATGTCATCTTTTTCTTCCTGATGCTGGGCATATTGTTTCACTGGCGGCCCTGGTCCTTTCTCAAGGCCACCGAGGAGGCGGGCAAGGCGGTCTGGGGCATTGTCATCCAGTTCCCCTTCTACGCCGGCATCTACGGCATCATCAAGTTCACTCTGCTGGCCAAGGTCTTTACCGGCTGGTTTGTGGCCATCAGCACCATGGCCACCTTCCCCTTGTTCGCCTATTGGTATGGAGGTCTGCTCAACTACCTGGTGCCCTCAGGGGGGGGCGAGTGGCTGATGACCGCGCCCTATTTGCTGCCCGCGGGCGCGGCCCTGGGGCTGCCGGCCTATAAAACCGTGATCGCCTATGCCTGGGGCGACATGATGACCGACATGATCCAGCCCTTCTGGGCCATCGCCATGCTGGCCGTTGCCAAACTTAATTTCCGCGACATCATGGGCTACCTCATGGTCATCTTCATCGTGTACTTCATCATCACTTCCATCGCGTTTTTGATCTTGCCTTGGATCTAGCTGTTTTTAGTTAACGCCGACCAAGCGGGGAGATCCTTTCGAATAAGAAAGGGTCTCCCCGTGATCTTGCCCTTAAAAACAAAAACCGGGCCAGGCCTTGCTGGCCAATCCTGCTAAAGCCCTTGTGGGCTTAGGGGAACGCTGGCTTGATTTTTAAGGCTGGGAGCGGGAGCATGATATTAGTAGATTGTTGAAAAAGGCCTTCCTGGCCTTTTTCAACCGCGAGATGGCAAAAGCGTGACTCCACCCCAAAAAGCCGAGCTTTTTGGGGGCCCCGGTGATTTTGCCATCTCGCTCAAATTGCTTGGCCTTTTGGGCCTGCGCAATTTGGCGGGCCGTCATCGGGGTCCCCAAGCAAGCTCCTGCTTGCTTGGGGTAATTGCATGGCCCGCCCAGCAGGCTGTTGAAAAGCAGCCTGCTGGCCATTTCCAGAATAGGTGGACTCTGCAAAAAAGGAGAGGCCATGCGTTTATATGACGCCAGCGTACCTATCCAAGAGGGCATGGTCACCTTTCCCGGAGATCCTCCCTTTGAGATGCAGCCCTTTTTTCAGACCTCACAGGGCGACCCCT
>JASFOZ010000257.1:0-6416 GCA_050116255.1 Desulfarculaceae bacterium | reverse complement strand
GGGAGTCAACTTCGTCAAGGTCTCCACCGCTGAGGTCTATTCGGCCCTGAAAAGCGGCATGATCAATACCTTTAACACCGTTCCCTCGGCCCTGAAAGCCTATAGCTGGTGGGATTTCGCTAAGTTCGCCCAACAACCCTACACCTTCCACGCCGACGCTTTCGTGGCCGTGAATCTCAAGTGGTGGAACCAGCTTCCCCAGGACTTACGGGACTTGATGGAAAAGCAGGTGGGACCCAAGATCACAGACCAGGCCACGGCGGGCGTAATGAATTACTCCGACCAGATTCTAAAAGAGTTTGTCGCCAAATACGGGGGCAAGGTCTCGACCTGGTCCCAGGAGGAGATAAACAAAGCCCAAGAAATGGATAAGACCAAGGTATGGCCCGAGATCGCCAAAAACATCGACCCCGAACTGTATCAGGCCGCCAAGGACTGGGTCGGCATTAAATAGGTCCAGCTTGCCTGCCAGTCAGGCCCCGGGGCCCGGCTGGCAGGCGGTTGTTCAAGTCTCTCCCTCAAAAGGCGGGTTTCATGGAACGCGCACTGGCCCACTACAGCAAGGCAATGGATATTGTGGCCAAGATCATCATGATCACGGCCGGGTTAATCATCGGATTGGACGTGCTTTCCATCTTCGCGGAGGCGGTGGGCAGATACCTGGTCGGCCAGAGCCGCGCTTTCATGGAAGAGTTGCCCCGCCTGGCCGTACCCCTGGTGGTATTTCCCATGATGGGCGTGTTGCTCAAGTACAAAAAGCACATCGTGGTTGACTTGTTGCCCGAAAAACTCAGCGGCAAGGCCCGGTCGCTTCTTTTGATAGTAGTGCATTCGCTGGTTTTGGCCGTGGCCATCCAGTTTCTCATCGCCGGCATTATCGCGGTGATCGAGTATCGCAATATGGGCCTTGAGACCCATACCGAGATCGTTTTCAAAATATGGATCACCTACCTGCCTTTCCCCATCGGCTTCTTTTTGCTGGCCCTATTCAGCCTGGAGATGCTTTGGCAGGAGTTGATGAACCTCATCAAGCTTGTCAAGGAGGCATCATGATTTACCTGGCAGTAGCCGCCGGCGTTATCTCCTTGGCCATCTCTGTACCTATTTTTCTGGTTTTCGCCTTGTCGGGCAGCATGGTCATCCTGAGCGCCCTGGAGCTGCCCCTCACCATCCTGACCCAGGTCACCTTTGATTCCATAACCAAGTACATTCTTTTGGCCATACCCCTGTTCATATTTTCGGGCATGGTCATGGTTGAGGGCGGCATGGCCAAGCGTTTGGTGGATGTCTTCACCAAAGCCGTGGGTCACTGGCGCGGCGGCCTGGGAATCGCCATGGTGCTGACCATGGGTTTTTTCGGCGCGCTCTGCGGCTCCATCCTGGCGGCCATAGTGGCGGTGGGAACCATCATGGTCCCGGTCATGGTCAAAAGAGGCTACAACCGGGCCTTTGTCGCCGCCCTGGCCGCCTGCTCCGGTTTTCTGGACACGCTGATTCCGCCTTCCAACAGCGCCATCATCTACTGCGCCATCACCGGCGAAAACGTGGCCAGGGCCTTTGCCGCCGGGATAGTGCCCGCTTTCGTCTTCGGAGCCTTATTGATCCTGGTGGTTAAGTGGGAGTGCCGCCATATGAAAAAGTCGCCCCGGGCCAGCCTGTCCGACTTCCTCAAAAGCGCTTATTCGGCCTTGCCGGCCCTGCTCACCCCCCTGTTGATTCTGGGCGGAATCTACAGCGGCCTTTTGACCCCCACCGAATCGGCGGCCGTGGCAGGGGTCTGGGCGGTGTTGGTGGGTTTTTTGTTTTACCGGGAGCTGACCCTGGCCGGCCTGTGGAAGGCCCTGCAATCGACCGCGGTGATCTCGTCCATGATCTTCGCCATCATCGCCACTGCCTCTTTTATGTCGGTGGCCCTGACCTACACCCGCTTCCCTCATCACATTATCGAGGGCATCATCAGCCTGGGCGTCACACCCATCCTGTTCATGCTGGCCGGCGGAGTGGTGGTACTCATCCTAGGCACAATCATCGAGGCGGTGCCGGTCATGTACCTGACCCTGCCCATCATGGCGCCGGTGGCTGTAGCCCTCAAGATAGACCTGCTGCACCTGATGGTGGTGTTCACCGCCTTCGTGGGTTTGGGCCTGCTCACCCCACCGGTCTGCGTGGGGGCCTACACCGCCGCCGCCATAGCCGAGGAGCCTGCCCACCGGGTCCTCAAATCCCTGTTCCCGCTCTTTTTTGTGGCCAGCATCATCTACGGCCTGATAATCATGCTCTTCCCCTGGCTAGCCACCTGGCTGCCAGGATTTGTCTGATGCCCTGGTCAAGAACCCAATCACCGCCCCTCTGTGGAGTGAGGGGCAAGAGCCCCCGCACGCGGGGAATCTGAAAACTTACCTGGAGACAGGGTTGCACAATGAGCCACCAGGACAAAATGCAGTCATTTAGAGAGAGATGCCGCCGCCACCTGGCCATGGGCGGTGAAGAAAAACTAAAGGCCCGCAGAGAGCAGAACCGCCTTAATGCGCGGGAGAGGCTGGACCTGTTTTTCGATGAGGCTTCATTCCAGGAGATCGGCCTGCTCACCCATTCCTCCCAGCCGGAAGCGGCTGATAAAACCCCCGCCGACGGCAAGATCATCGGGCACGGGCTGGTGGATGGCCGGCCGGTGCTGGCGGTGGCCAACGACATGACGGTCATGGGTGCTTCCAGCGCAGCCACCAACATGAAGAAAATCGAATACGTGCGTAACCTGAGCTGCGAAAAGGGGCTTCCCCTTACCTTTTTAGGCGAATCGACCGGAGCCCGCATACCGGATGTAATGGGCGCCCGCGGCATGAGTCAGGGCGGTCAGAACCGGGCCCAGTACCGCCGTCTTCGGGAAGCCCCCTTTCTGTCGCTTCTTTTAGGGCCCTGCTTCGGCTCCTCGGCCTGGTATGCGGCCATGTCGGATGTGGTCATAATGCTCAAGGGAGCGATTATGGCCGTTTCCAGCCCCCGGGTGACCCGCATAGCCATCGGCGAAGACACACCGCCTCAGGAGTTGGGCGGCTGGAGGGTTCACGCCGATATCACCGGCCTGGTTGACCTAACCGGCGAAACTGAGCAGGAGTGCATCGGCCTGGCCCGGCGGGTTCTCGGTTATCTGCCTAGCAACTCCGCTGAGGCGCCGCCGCGCCGACAAGGGGCCCAAGGGCCACCAACGGGATCACCCGATCCCTTGGACATCCTCCCTGAGGAGAGCCACCAGGTCTATGATGTCCGCCGGCTCATGGAGACCATATGCGATGACGGCGAGTTCCTGGAGCTAAAGGCCCGCTTCGCCCGGCCCTGCGTCACCGCTCTGGCCAGGCTGGACGGCCGCCCGGTGGGGGTCATCGCCAACAATCCCCAATATGGCGCGGGGGCCCTGACCGCGGATTGCTGCGATAAGATAACCAGTTTCCTGGTCCTGTGCGACTCCTTCAACCTACCTATTGTCATGCTGGTGGACACGCCCGGGTTTCTCATCGGCCAGGCCGGAGAGAGACAAAGGGTGGTCGGTAAGATAATGAACTGGATGAACGCCCTGTCCCTGGTAACCGTGCCCCTGGTCACGGTGATCGTGGGCAAGAGCTATGGCCAGGCCTACCTGAATATGAGCGCGGGCAAATATTCCAGCGCTTTCGCCGCCTGGCCCACGGCCCAGATCAGCTTTATGGGCCCGGAACCGGCGCTGAGTGTGGTTTACAATCTGCGAAAAGAGGACGATCCCCAACAGTACGCTGAAATGCTCAGCCAGATCGAAAAAGATATCGAGCCCTGGGACGCCGCCGGTGTGTTCGGCCTGAACCACATCATCGAGCCCGCCCAAACCAGGAGCTACCTGATTAGTATGCTTAACTTGCACCATGACAGAAGGCGGGAAGGCATGGGGCGGCATTTGCTGCATAACTGGCCCACCTCATATTGAGCCCCAGGACGGGGACGGTTTCCCAGGGCCTGCCGCGGCCCGCGATCTCTGCGCCTTGGGCCAAACCGGGCTTCTCACCTACAAGTTACTATTTGTTATAATCTTGGGTAAAAAGATGAACCCGTTCCTTTAGCAATTCAATTTTGTCCTCTCCAAGCTGGGACATGCACACCCGCATCCCTTGGCGCTCACTGCCGGTTTCAGACAAAGAGACTGCGCTGATGCCATAGTAAAGCAGCCGTTCAACCAGTTCGGCACCGCTCATGCCGGGAAATGCAACCGTGAAGTAGAACCCGTCCCCCAACTTTTCATCCAGGTCACTATCATAAACAATGTCGAATCCAGCAGACAGGAAAATATCTTTGGCTTTTATAGCGCGTCTTTCATATTCTTTAACGTCATCCAAGAAACAATATACTCCGTCACTGGCAGCCTTGAGCATGGCGGCAAAGCCGTATTGGCAGGAATGGGAAGCTCCAAGGGAAAAGGCATTGAAAAGCCTATAGATCAACACATAGCCAAAATTTTCAGACCCGAATCTTTTTTTCAGGTGAGGATAATTACGCTTGATCAGTGCCTCGGAAAGCACCAATAGGCCGACTCTTTGTCCAGCATAACTAAAGGATTTAGAGCTTGAAATCAACAAGATATAATTATCAGTATATCTTGCGATGGTGGGTTGGAAAGGAGGTTGCCCTGACTTTGAAAGGTCTTTTCTGAAATCCATGGCAAAATAGGCCAGATCTTCAATCACAACTACATCGTATTGATTAGAAACCTCTGCTATTATTTTTAGTTCCTCTTCAGTCAAGCACATCCAGGTTGGATTGTTGGGGTTGGAATAAATGATACCGGAGATCTTACCTTTAGACAGGTATTCTTCCAGTTTGTTTCTTAATTTATCTCCCCTGAAATTTCCAACATCAAAAGACTCATACTGTTGTCCCAACACATCGAGTTGCAATTTGTGAGCGGGGAATCCGGGGTCAATAAAGAGAATAGTATTTTTTACAGGATCGATATTGCCCAGCATCATAAAAGCTGCATATGCGCCCTGAATCGAGCCAACCGTCGGGAAACAGACCTCCGGCGACAGGTCGACATCCATGAAGAGCTTTATGAACCGGGCGGCCTCTTGTTTCAAGTGCGGGACCCCCTCAAGCATGGGATATCTGGATGCTACTCCAGAGTTTAAGGCGTCAAGCTCGGCATCTCTGGCAATGGAAGATGGCTGCAGACCAGGGACGCCCATTTCCATCCGTACAAAAGGTGTACCGGTTTCTGTCTCAATCTGATTGGCCAATTTGACTATATCCCGTATGGTTGCATCCCCAAGGGACTGGAGACCGCTGTCCGCAATTATCTTTTTCACAGCAGAATGATCTATTGGTGTGTGGAGATTTGGAAATGATGTTATTGCCATGATTGGGTTCTCCTAAAGTATTTATAAATTACTTTTATGAGGCGAACCAGGCTGAGCCGGTTAATAAAGTATCTTTATTTGACAATTAAAATGCCGGCTCAGCCTGTCGTTATGTCCTTCAGTTTTTTTATGGCCTTCTATGAAAACAAGCTCCTGAATTTTAAGGCATGGTAAACGGTTTTTTTAAGGATCTGCATCAATTTTTGATCAGGGTCATGAATTTTTCTTTCTCGCCCTTCAGCATTTGGTAGCAATGCTCAGCCTCATTGGGGAAACTGCCTTCTTTAACCTCTTGAACATAATTTTTCATGCCCGAGACAATAGTATCAGCCACGTTGCAGTATTTTTTTACGAATTTTGGCGTGAACGCCTGAAATTGGCCGATAAGGTCCGAGACGATGAGCAGTTGACCGTCGCAATGGGGACCGGCGCCAATGCTCAGTACGGGGATATCCAAGGTCTCCCAGATGTACTCTGTCACTTCGGGTGGAACCGCCTCCACCAGTAGCATTTTGGCCCCGGCCTCTTGCACGGCCAAGGCGTCTTCCACCACCAGCTTTGCAGTTTCGGCAGTGCGGCCCTGCGCCTTATGGCCACCCAGTTGGCCGGAGCTTTGGGGGGTTAGTCCGATATGACCAATGACATTAACGCCCGCATCGGTGATAGCCTGAATCCGGGAGGCGATACGTACCCCGCCCTCCAACTTAATGGCATCGACGTCAGCCTCTTTTAAAAAACGGATGGCGTTATAAACCGCTTCTTCATCGGAAACCTGGTAGCTGCCCAGGGGCATATCGCCCACCAAAAAGCAATTCGGCGCACCGCGGCGCACGGCCTCAGTGTGCACGATGCATTGCTCCATGGTCACCGGGGTCGTACCATTGTACCCGTACACGCACATACCTAGGCTAGTTCCCATCCTGAAAGGCCTGTTCTGAGCGCGGAGATTGTTTCAAGGGTTGGAAGATTGTGGAGCGAGTAGAGTTGGCCCCCGTTATGTTGGCAGATGAAAGCGTTCTCGAGGGCTTTTTGGCCTGG
>JASFOZ010000256.1:0-6458 GCA_050116255.1 Desulfarculaceae bacterium | reverse complement strand
GCCGAAATCCCGCACCATGGCACCTTCGCAGTAAGCCACCGATTCAAAGCCCTCCGGACGCAGGCCGATCTGGCCCAAGCGGGCGCCCCTCACCCCTTTGACCACCGCCACCGCCCGCGCGAAAGCCTGGACCGTGGCGAGGAACTCCTCATCGGCTGGTGAGAATATCCCGGAGAAGTAAAAGGGGATTTGGCGGCGGCGCAGCCCGGCGGCGATGGTCAAATTGCCGCAGTAGGAGTCGGATTTGCGGGCCAGGGAGGCTTCGTCCTGGGCTGGAGGCTCTTTGCCCGCATACAGCAGTATGGGCACACGCAACAGTTCCGCCGCCTTGCTGGCCGCACGCTCATCCCCAAAATCCAAAGGACACAGAATCAGGCCGTCCACCTTCTGACTTTTAAGGTATTCCGCCGCCGCTTCGGCCTCGTCCAAATTGCCGACCATGCCATGTTCGGTGCATCGGTTGTGGGGGTCATCACGGTCAGCCTTTGGCACCACCAGCTCCATGCCCTCTATACCTTGCAAGACCTTCAGATTCTCATCAAAGGCCTGTCGGCACCAGTCGGTGACGCTGACGCGGTACAGTCCCAAAAAGCCAATGCGGACCGTGAAGTTATCCATGTCTTAATTCCGATTTCCCGATCGGCTGCCGTTGCGGGCAACTGATCCGATCATTTAATCCAGCTATTCAGCGGCTTCCGGGGCGGTCTCGGACGGCGACCAGGAAGCCTCAGGCCGACACATCAGGTCGGTCTGTACATCAATGACCACCGGGACCTCCGCCGCAAGGCCGCGGGCCAGCGCTGGCGCGATCTGGTCGGGGCTTTCCACCCTGATGCCCAGGCAGCCGGTTTGCTCGGCTATTTTGACGAAATCGATCTCCCGGAATTTAAAAATCTCTTCCTTTTTGCCGGCGTAGCCGATATATGCCTTCTCCACGGTCTCAACGCACTGACCGAAACCATGGTTGTTGTTAACCACGGTGATGGTATTGATCCCGCACCTGGCCGCAGTCTCCAACTCAGCGATATGGTACCAAAATCCGCCATCTCCGGTGAAACAGACCACCGGCTGCTCAGGGGCGGCGCACTTGGCGCCCAAGGAGGCGGGAAACGCCCAGCCCAGCGATCCGGCGGCCCGGATATAGGTCTGATCCGGGTATTTCAGGTCGACCATCACGCCTGTCCAGGTACCGGCAAAACCGGTATCCGCCACCAGAACGACGTCTTGAGGCAGCCAGTCCGAAAGCTCCTGGCAGAGCCTCTCCACCCTCATGGGTATTTCATCGGAGGTGCGCAAGGGGGCTGTATCTGAACGCCATTTATCCACCAAGCCTCTTGCCTGCCGCATCCATTGCTCCCTGCCTTTACTTGCAGGCAGGCATTGGTTCAGCAGGCCTACCGCCTGTCTGGCATCGCCCAATAGACCGACTTGGTTAGGATAATTACGGCCCAATTCGCGCGGGTCGATATCGATTTGGATGACCGGGGTGCCAGGCTTTGGCACGGTCCACTCGTTGGTTGACATGTCACCGGTGCCGCTGCCCACATAAACCACCAAATCAGCCTGACAGACCAGCTGGTTGGCGCAGCGGCTCGAATAGGAGCCCACCACGCCCACTTTCAGAGGATGGCCGTCGGGAATGGTGGTTTTTCCGTTCAAGGTGACTGCGACCGGAATCATCTGGCTCTCGGCAAGCCTTTTGATCTCCGCCCCGGCACCGGAGGCCACCGCCCCGCCACCGCACACCAATACCGGGCGCTCTGCCGCCGCCAGGAGCCGCGCCGCCTCTTCGACCGCCGCCTGCTCGGGCAGGGGACGATGCGGCGGAACCTGGCAATACGGCTTTTCAACGAAACGGTCCACCGTCGAATCAAATACATGGCGGTCCGAGATGTGACCCACCACCCCGATGGTGTCAATATGAGTCGGCCCTGGTCTTCCACTGGTGGCCTCGCGGAAGGCCTGGCGCAGCAAACGCGGCAGTTGCTCGGGATCATCCAGAGAGACGTTGAATTTGGTCACCGGCTCGAACACTGGAGTATGGTTAATTTCCTGGTAGGCATTGCGGTGCTGATGGCTGGGCGGCTTTTTGCCGGTCAGGGCAATGACCGGTGAATGCCCCAGATAGGCATCCTGCAGTCCGGCGGCCAGGTTGGCCGCGCCCACCGACTGGGCCAAACACACGCCCGGAGCCTTTTTCACCCTGGCGTAGCCGTCGGCCATGTAGGCGGCCGATTTTTCGGAATGGGCCAGGACGCGGCGGACCCCCGCCTTTTCAAGCTGGACCATGCAGTCGCGCATGACCGCCTCTATAAAAAAGACGTGGGAGACCCCATAACCTTGGATTGTTTTAGCTATCAGCTCAGCACCGGTGGTGTGTCTCGGGAGACTGCTTCTTGATAATAGCTTTGAATTATTAGAGTTACCCATTTTACTTATCGATAGCTCCTATCCTTGGCTTAAGGTTTAGTATATTTTTATGTCGACATTTTTAAATACAGCCATTAAAATGTCAAGGGAAAAATAGCCTAAATTCGACTTGGGCAACATTTTCTTCCGCCGAGTCAGACAATGACGTTGGAGGGTATCAGTAATTAGATTGTTGCCGTAGCCTGGTTTGGAGCGAAGGTTGGTTGGGTTTTATGGCTTGGAGGATTTCTGTGACGCATAGATCTAATCCCATGCCTGCCAGATTGCTCTTTCTAGACAACCTGCGCTATTTGCTGGTCCTGTTTGTTATCATCGAGCACGCCAGCCATGCTTATGACGGCCACAGCTGGTGGCCGGTCGCCGAAGCCCAGGTAAGCATTGCCGCCTGGTGGCTGGCTGCTTTTTCCGACTCGTTTGCAATGCCACATCTTTTCTTTTTGGCTGGCTATTTCGCCCTGCCGAGCCTGATCAAAAAAGGCGCGGGATCCTTTATAAAGAGAAAACTCACCCGGCTGGGAATCCCCTGGCTGGTTTGCATCCTCACCATCTGCCCAATTTTACCTCTGATTTACCATTACACCCGCTGCGGTTTAACTCTCACCCAGAGTTACTGGAAGCTCTGGCTACGGTTGATGGGCAATGCGCTTGATTTTGATATCGGCATAGTATCGTCCATGCAAGGGCTGATGCAGGAAAACCTGTTCTACCAACGCTATATGTGGTTCCTTTCCCTATTGCTGCTGTTTTTCATGGCTTTTATTCTGATTTGCCGGATTCGGCCCAAACTGCTGCAGGCCGGTGCTCAAATGGCGCAAAATGCAGACCAGAGACAGGCATCAGCCATCAAATTAATCCTCAAGGTAGGGTTGATGACCTTTATATTATCGCTTTTGACTATAATGACTCTGTTATTAACCATTCCCAATCTGGAAAATCCTGAACCCATGATAACTTTAGGAAATCTGATCCAGTTCCGCCCTTCACGCTTTTTTATGTATGCCATTTATTTTGTCATGGGTGTTATCGCCTATAGGAAACAATGGTTTAACAACGATAGATTCCCAGTCGATCCCCGCGCTTGGATGGCGCCGTTCATGGTTTTGCTGGCTATGCTTACCTTGGTTTTGTATCAGATTAAATGGGGGCCGGAAGGGCTAAGGGGTATTTTGGGCCCGGTCTATATCTTGGTCATGAATCTTTTTTGCATAACCGCCCTGGGTTTTTTCTGTTCATTGGCCAAAAGATATTGGAGTAAACCCAACACGATAGACCGCAGCTTGGCTGCTAATTCCTATTCTATGTATCTTACCCATTATTTATTTGTGATTTTAATGCAACTGCTTTTCCTGACAATACCAGGCATCCCCGTCACTTTGAAGTTCTTCATGGTGGCGTTGTCGGCTGGCTTGGCCGCTTATGGCACCAGCAGATACATAGTGACGCCGTTTCCAAAATTGTCTATTGCCATCGCAGTGGCGCTTTTCGCGGCTATGGCTTTATTCGTTGACAAATGAAAAGAGTACTAGGTTCTGTCGACATTCATTTTAGCCACAAGTATATGGCCGCAACAAGGACAAACGCCATATACGATGACGCCAGTTTATCGTAGCGGGTAGCCACTCTTTTAAAGTGTTTGAGCTTGCCATACATTCGCTCGATAAGGTTACGTTCTTTATACAAATGTGGATCGTATTCGCGCGCCACTTTTCTGTTTGACCTGGGTGGAATAATCACCTCAGCTTCCATACGCTTAACCGTATCAACGATATAGTCAGCGTCGTAGCCCTTGTCCGCCAATACTGCGTCTGCCTCCTGATCGGCCAGCAGGTTGACGGCTTGTTCACAGTCAGGCCTTTCGCCTCCCGTCAAAATGAAGCGAGTGGGGTTGCCTAAGGCGTCGGTAGAGGCATGAATTTTGGTGCTGAGCCCACGCCGTGACCGCCCTAACGCCTGGCCCTGCTGCCCCCTTTTGCGCCTGCCGCATGCTGATGGGCACGTACTATCGTGCTATCAATCATTAACCATTCCGTGTCGACATCTACTGCTAACGTATTGAATATCATTTGCCAAACACCATTTTGAGACCACCGGATAAAATGTGCAAGAGCCAACTTGTTTTTATGCATTTATCCCCCCATCACACAACAAAACCTCTTTCAATTATTGGGGATGAATGCTTTAGTGAATTGAATACATTCTTCCCCATGGTGGTTGCCATTTCGCCCGATTTGTTTAATATTTTGTGGATATTTAGACCCCTCCATTTCCAATAAATATTATCCTACTCTAAACTTTACAGTCAATCGGTTGGTGTTTTTTGTTAGCCAGTGCCAAGAACTGAACTGACCGATAATGATACGCCGGTAGAAATGACTATGCTAATCTGCCTGTTTTTTCAGGCCTTATACCCTCTCTACGGACTGATATCGCCCACACAGCAGAATAAGTATTTAACTGGCCGTTATCTTGGTATAAATAGGTGCGCAGATTTGACTACTTGGCCAAACGGTTCTTCAACAGATCCCATTCACGGTCTAAACTTGCCGGCGAGTAACTTACGTACCTTTTCCCCTCAATCTCAAACACCGCGGCCGGCATCTTTCTAACCACAAGCCCTCCGCATACAGGACATGAACTCCCCACTCTGGCCGGGATGCTGTACAGTTTCCCCTTTCCGGTGAGATGCCCGGCTTCGGTCAACCTCTTCACAGATTCAAAAGCCTGTCTGGAGCTCGCGGAGATCATATATGCAGAGAAGTCCCAGCCCTTGCCTTGCTTTTTCTTGAATTCCTCAAGCAGCCTGAATACCCTTGCAAACGCCCCACCCTTTTCCGGCGTGCCAATTACCGTCAGTTTCTTTGGGGCTGCCAACAGCGCTCTCATGTTGGCAGGAGTTTTAACTGCCCTGGAATTCATCATGGCCGCGGTTTGGTCTTTGTTAATGCTGCCAACCAGGCCCTTCACCTTTCCGGACCTGTCCCACTTTCTGATCTGCGCATTAGGCTTGGTTGTGTACCCTCGTTGTGGTGGTGAATACTGACGGATCATGTCCTTGATCGTAGCGTTGTGCCTCTCTATCATTTGCTTCGGGACCACTACCTGCTTTCCGGGCTGCCTTCTTTGCTTTGGAGCCCCTTTTGGGTTTACAGTTTCTTTAGCCCGATAAAAATTCCCTTTGGCTGGTTTCGGTTCCTCCCAGGCATAAAATTGAGAGCTGGTCTCTGGACTTTGTGTCCGATCAGCTTTATTCTGGGCATCAGCTCCGCATGTGACGACAGGTGGATAACTTTAGCTGTGAGAACCTTGCTCTAAAGGCCGGGCAGAGCCAAATGGGCAATGATGTAATGGAGGTACTCAACCCACTGTTCACCGAGTGTGGTGCCCCCAAACCCATAAAGGTGAACAACGTACTATCTACGGAGTCAAGACCTTCTCAGTCTAAATACGGATCACACGGTAGTGCTGCATTGAAATCATTAGGTTTTGGGGGTTTCAATTAATGGAAACCGTCAATTAATGGAAATGGCCATTGTTCAATTTTTTATGATCGATGCGAAATGAGTAAACTTTAATTTAATCATTTTGTACCGTATCTTTATATACAAATTATTTTGCTATACTCAGAATATCTGAAAATAATTTCAGCGTGACACGGCGCGATCTGTAAGTAGTTTTGTAAGTAGTTGATTGGAAGAATTCAAGGAATTACTGGGTATTGGCGGTATAGCCTAAATATTTAATTTGCCGACAATGATTTTAAATTACTAGTAAAGCACTGAAATTACAGTTAATAAATAACCACTTTATTGGGACTGAAAATCCCCGTGTCGGCGGTTCAATTCCGTCCCTCGGCACCAAGGATATCAAGGGTTTGGTAGTGGCCGAGCCCTTTATTTTTGTGAGCGGCCGCTCTCTCCCCACAATCTCCCCACTTTTTTTCTTTCTAGGGTCAAGCAGGGGCCGCTACCCCGGTCCCTGCTTGTGATATGGTGATCGTGTATTACCTCCTTTCACGCCACCTAAGTGCT
>JASFOZ010000255.1:0-6478 GCA_050116255.1 Desulfarculaceae bacterium | reverse complement strand
GCTGCCAAATGCTTCAGCGGGAGCTGACAGCGCTGGGCAACGAAAATTATAACCCGACCCGCTTCGGCTCCGGCGGTACGCCGGCTGGCGCAGCCGGACGCACAGCATTCATGAAATATTCGGGTTAAGTCTTCAGCTTTAAAGCCAGCTCCCTTTCCAGGTCGCACTGCAGACACCTTTGGGCCTCGGCCTGGGCCTGCTCCTTATCAAAACAAAGCTCCACCTCGGCAAACCCATTCAATCTTTCTTCCAGAGGCAGATGCGGGGTCTGCACCCGGCCCAGATCCGCGAATCCCTTTTCCCGCTTGCCCTCATAGTGCTGGTCCCCTGCCGGGGGATTGGACTCAGGCTCCATCCGGCCGTCACCACCCAGGTACTTGTCCATGGCCGCAGCCGCCCGTTTACCAGCGGCAATGGCCTCGATTATGGTGCCGGGACCGGCGGCCACGTCGCCGCCGGCAAACAGCCCCTTGACATCGGTCTCTTGGGTCTGGGGGTCCACCTGAATCAAGCCGTTATGGCAATGGCATCCCGCCGGCTCGCCCAGACAGGCCAGGTCAACGCTTTGGCCGATGGCCAAGATAACCTGGTCCACTTCCAGGCTTTGGCTGGCCTCGCCGAACCGGGGCGCGAACCTGCCCTCGTCGTCAAATACAGAGGTGCATTCAATCAGCTCAATGGCCTTGACCTTGCCGTTATCCCCCAGGATGCGCCGGGGCCCCCAGGAGGGCAGCAGGCCCACACCTTCCTCCAAGGCCATCTCAACCTCCCAGGGGTTGGCCGGCATCTCCTCCCTGCTCTCCAGGCAGGCCAGGGTCACCTGCTTGGCGCCGAGCCGCCGGGCGGTGAGCCCCACGTCCACGGCCACATTACCCCCGCCGATGACCAGCACCCGCTCTTTGACCTCCACCGGCTCGTCCTGGCGCACCTGGCTTAAAAAGTCCACGCCCCAGGAAACCCCCTCCAGGTCAGCCCCCTCCAGATCGATCTTTCGGCTCTGGGGCAGGCCCAGGGCCAAAAAGATTGCTTCATAGCCTTGTGCTTCAAGCTGGGGCAGATCAAAGTCCGAGCCCATCTGCTGGCCGGTCTTCAGCTCCATGCCCAGGCTGAGCACCAAATCAATCTCTTTATCAAGCACCGCTTCCGGCAGCCGGTAGGCGGGGATGCCGTAGCGCATCATGCCCCCGGCCTTGGGTTTGGCCTCAAAGATGGTGACCTGGTGTCCCTTACGCCGCAGGTGATAGGCGGCGGTCAAACCCGCCGGACCCGAGCCGATGACCGCTGCCTTGCGGCCCGTGTCCGGTCCCGGCTGGAGGGCCGAGGCCGGGGCTTCGGGAGCGGCGTCGGCGGCATACCGCTTCAAGGCGCAGATGGATATAGGCTGGTTCACCTCCGCCCGGCGGCACTGAGTCTCGCAGGGGTGGGTGCAGACCCTACCCAGGATGCCGGGGAAAGGCACCTTCTCCAATATGAGCTCATAGGCCTCCTGGGGCCTGCCCTGGGCGATGAGCCTGAGGTAGCCGGGCACGTCCACGCCCGCAGGGCATGCCTGCCGGCAGGGAGGCGGGCCCTCGGGCACGTACTCCTCGGGAGAGAGAGCGCGTAAGGGGCGGATGATATCCAACACGGCGATGCCGTTGGGGCAGACCGACTCGCAGCGGCCGCAGGTGGTGCAGCGCCAGGGGATGGGGGTGCCAGCGATCTCCTCGGTCAGCTCCAGTTCAATATGCCGGATGATGTGGCGCACATTAAAGCCGTCTTTGCCGGTGATGGGGCAGGCCGAGGCGCACAATCCGCACTGCTCGCAGGTCCGAAACATCTCCACGTCATCAAAGACAGGCATTACCACGGCTGGCTCGGGCATTGGCTCTATTCCTTCCCTGAAAGACCCAGCTCAGCGACCATATCGCGCATGGTGTTGGCGAACTTGGGGCCGTCGGCGGCCGAACACCATATGTTCCAGAGCTTTTCCGGATCATAGCCCTTCTTGGCCAGCTTTTTCTGGGTCCGCTTCATGCGGCTTTCGCAGGCGTAGTTGCCGGTGATGTAGTGGCAGGTGGGAAACTCGCAGCCGGCCACCAGCACCCCGGCGGCGCCCAGGTCAAAGGCCCGCTCCACCATCTTGGCCGAGACCCGGGCCGAACACATGACCCGGATCAGGCGGGCGTTGGGAGGATACTGCAGGCGGCTGACCCCGGCCATGTCCACGCCCCCCAAGGCGCACCAGTGACAGACAAAGCCCACGATCTTGTCTTGGGGGTTTTCGGCCAGGGCCGCCTCCACCTGGGCAAAGATCTGCTCATCGGTGTAATGGACGATGTTGATGCTTTCCGTGGGGCAGTCGGCGGCGCATAGTCCGCAGCCCTTACACAGCGCCTTGATAACCGAGGGCTCCTTTTCCTCGGAGAGCTGTATGGCGCCGTAGGGGCACCTCTTGGCGCAGAGGCCGCAGCGGTTGCAATCGCTCAGGTCGATATCAGCCACAATGCCTTCGGCCTCAATATAGCCCTTGTTCATGGGGATGGAGACTCGCATGGCCGCGGCCACGCCCTCCTCGCAGCTCTCCTTAAAGGTCTTGGGGGCCTTGGCGCAGCCGGCCAGAGCGATGCCGTCGGCGGCGAAATCCACCGGACCCAGCTTGACATGGGCCTCCTGGAAAAATCCGTCCGCATTGGCCGAGACCTTCAAATGGCCCTTTATCTCCTCCACGGTTTCATTGCCGCTAAAGGCCGTGGTCAGAACCAGCAGGTCCGCGGGCAGAGTCAAGTCCTTGCCTAACAGCAGGTCGCGCACCTTCACCTGCAGACTGCCGTCTCCCGACACCTGGGGATAATCATCGTCAGCGAAGCGGATGAACTTGACCCCGGCGGCCTTGGCCGCGTCCAGTTGGAAATGCTCTTCGCGCACCAGGCTCAGATCCCGGTAGAGGACATGCACCTTGCGCTTTTCATCCAGCTTCTTTAAGGCATAGGCGTTCTTGACCGAGATATGGCAGCCGATATTGCAGCAGCCGCGCTGATCGTTTTTGGAGTTGACGCAGTTTATGAACACCACGTTCCGGGCCTCGATGGGCTGGTTATCGGCCAGCATCTTCTCCAGCTGGAGCTGGGTTATCACCCGGGGATTGTCGCCATAGCCGAACTGGCCCTCAGGCTCGATCTCTTTCATGCCCGTGGCCACTACGATGGTGGAGATGTCCAGGGGCTCGGCGCTGTCCTGGCCGTTTTTACTCAGCTTGACCTTGAAGTTGCCAATGTAACCCTTGACCTCCTCGATCTGGGTGTCGGTCCACACCTGAATATTAGGGTCGGCCTCCACCCGGGCGATCTTGTCTTTTAGGATCTCGGCCGCTGGTTTCTTGCCGTGTTCATGGGAGACCGTAAATACCTGGTTCATCAGCCCGCCGAGCTTTTTTTCCCGCTCCACCAGCACGGCCTTGAACCCCTGGCCGGCCACGGCCAGGGCGGCGTTCATGCCCGAGACGCCGCCGCCCACGATCAGGCAGTCGCTGCCCACCGGCAGCTTTATCTCCTCGCCCTCCTCCAGCAGAGCGGCCTTGGCCACCCCCATCTTGATGAGGTCCTTGGCCTTGGCCGTGGCCGCATCCTTGTCACCCATATGCACCCAGGAGACCTGCTCCCTGATGCTGACGAACTCCAGCAGATAGGGATTAAGGCCGGCCTCCTTGACCGAGTTCTTGAACAGGGGTTCGTGGGTGCGGGGGGTGCAGGAGGCGATCACCACCCGGTTCAGGTCATGCTCTTTTATGGAGTCCTGCAGCCGGCTGAGGTAGTCCACCGAACAGGACCACTTGCCCTCGTCGGCAAAGGCCACCTGGGGCAGCCCCTTGGCGTACTCCACCACCGCAGGTACATCCACAAAGCCGGCGATATTGGACCCACAGTCGCAAACATAAACCCCGATGCGGATATCTTCGCTCATCGAAATCGCCTTTGTTTATTTCACTGAAACTGCTTTCATGCCTGCCGCAGTCGCCTGCACCACTGACTCGGATATGTCGATGGGGCCGGTGGCGCCGCCACACAGATATATACCTTCCACCTTAGTCTCCAAGGGCGCGCCCAGGGGGTCTTCTTCCTTAAAGAAACCCAGGTGATCCAGCTCGATCTTCAGGGTCTTGGCCAGTTTGGGGTTGCGGTCGCTGGGCACCAGCCCGGTGGACAGGACCAGCAGATCGAACTCCTCTTGACGCAACTGGCCGCTCTCCAGGTCCTCATAGCGTATGGTCAGGTTTTTGGTCTGGGGGTCTTCAGTCACATCATAGGGACGGCCTCTGACATAGCGCACCCCCTGGCCCTGGGCCTTTTGATAGAAGTCCCAGAACCCTTTGCCATAGGCCTTGAGATCGTTATAAAAAACCGTGGCCTCCACCGAGGCGTCGTGCTCCTTGGTGATGATGGTCTGTTTGGCGGCGATCATACAGCAAACCTTGGAACAATAGGGCACCCCGCCCTTGAGGCCGCGTCCGGCGCATTGCAGCCAGGCGATTTTGTGGGCATGGGCGCTGTCAGAGGGCCTGATAATCTGCCCGGAGGTGGGCCCCCCGGCGTTCATCAGCCTTTCGAACTCGAGGTTGGTGATCACGTTTTCATGGACGCCGTAGCCGTGTAGTCCCGGCGCCGGCTTGGCATCCGAAATCCCCGAAGCCACCACGATGCTCCTTACCGTCAGGTCGATCTTTTTGTTGGACTGCCACAGGCGCACCGCGTCCTTGCCCTCTTTTTGACAGGCCTTGACGCAAAGGGCGATGGGACACTCCCGGCACTGGCTGCAATCCACCACGCAGCCGCCCACGCAGGCGCCGTCATCCCTCTTTCTGCCGTAGCGGCAATCAGGGTCAATGGCCGCCACATTGGGCACCGCCTGGGGAAAGGGCATATAGACCAGCTTGCGCGTGCCCCCTATCTTGCCGTCCATCTCATCGGGCATGGTCACGGGACAGGCCTCGATACAGGCGCCGCAGCCGGTGCAGGCCTCCTCATCGATGTAGCGGGCCTTCTTGACCAGCCTGACCTTGAAACGGCCGTCCGCCTTCTTGACCTTGCGGATCTCGGTATTGCTGAGGATCTCGATGTTGGGGTGGTTGTCGACCTCATACATCTGAGGAGCTTCGATGCAGATGGAGCAGTCATTGGTGGGAAAGGTCTTGTCCAATCTGGCCATCATGCCCCCGATGCTGGGGGTGTCGTCCACCAAGTAGACCTTGACTCCGTAATTGGCGGCGTTGAGGGCGCAATTTATCCCGGCCACACCCGCCCCCAGGATTAAAATGGGATCGCTCATTGCCTCCACCCCGGAAGAAAGTAACTGTCTTTAGCGCCTTTAGGGCTTATAAAAGCAACAGACCTATATCTCGGTTATGATCACTGCCTTGGATTTGCATACCGCTTCACAGGTCCGGCAACCCAGGCAGTTTTGAGGCCTCACCGGCTGCGCCTTGTGAAAGACATCGAACACATCGCAGGGACAGAATTTAAGGCACTCTTCACACCCGTCGCAGTCATCCTGCTCCACGTGCACCAGGTACACCTCAAAGGTACGGTTTTCTTTGGGCATAACCCCCGCCTTTTTCAAAAAATAAGGTTAGCAACCCGTTGGGGGAGAACTTCAACACCAATCATAACTTAATCAGGGCAGCCCCAAACGCAGCCAACGGGTTGCTGAAACCTCGGCTACTTTTCCAACTCCGTCCATTTGTAGTCGATTATCTCTGTTAAAACGCCGTTTAGTTGCTTGGGATGCACAAAGGCGAACTCACAGTCCCGGAAGGGGCGGGCTATGTTGCCGTCCGCTCCGGGTATGAACGGAAAATCCTTGGCTTGCAGCTCGCTGACGGCCTCGCGGGTGTTGTCCACATTAAAGCTGATGAGCATCACGCCCTCGCCCCTTTTCTCGACGAACTTGGCCACGTCCCCGTCAGGGGTGGTGGATTCCATGAGCTCAAAGCCCACCTCGCCCACCCAGTAGCGGGCCACGTTTATCTTTTCGGGCTCATCTATATAGGCGTCGTCAGGGCCGTCCTTGCCCAGAAGGGGCTCCCAGACCTTTTTGGCCTCCTCCAGGTTCTTCACCGCGATGCAGATATGATCAATCTTATTAACCTTCATCTTCCCCGCCTTTCCGGCTGTAGCCGGCGATCCGGGACTGTAAATCCCTGATCGCCGATTACGCCGATCTTCCCCGGAGATCCGGGATCAAAAAGTGACCTTGGCCAGAGGCACGCTGATGGCCCCGTCGGGGCAGACGCAGCCGCACTCATTGCAGTCCTCGCAGAGGAACTCCGTGACCACCACTCTGTCATCCTGAACCCGGATGGCGCTGTCAGGGCAAACCTCAACACAAAGGGGCTGAACCATGCCACCGCACATAGTGCATTTTTCCATATCTATCTGAGCAGCCATTTTCCCACCCCCTTACTTTTCGACCTTGTAGAGTCTTCTCAGGCATACCCCCTGTC
>JASFOZ010000254.1:0-6486 GCA_050116255.1 Desulfarculaceae bacterium | reverse complement strand
GGCCTCTTTAAAGCTGAAAATGGAGCTAAAGAGGCAATCTTTTTTTATCAATGCAAGGAGTTATGCCTGATTACCGACTAATACCCAGTTTCAGACGTTTATTTGCCTTTGTTCGAGCCCTCCTATCTGATTAATTTTGCAAATTCAGCACGGCTCCCGAAATTTTCTCCACCGGTGGTGGAATTGTCCACCACCAAGCCGCATTCCAAATATCCGGTGAGATCTTTGTCAGGTGCGGGCCGTACATTCGTGATCACAAAATAGCAAAAGCCCGCCACTTTTGACTGGGTGGCAGAACCGCCCGGATCTATCACCGGTAATAAAACCCGCCAATAATCCACAACCAAGTCGCCATTGGTATCCGAACCTTCAGCCTGAAAACGTTCAAAAAGCTGGTCAAAGGTATTATTGCTAAGGTTTCCGTTGATTACATTAATATCATCGCCCACCTCCAAAGGAGGTATTTCCCGGTCACCGGTTACAAAATCACTGACTTCAGGATCATTGGTGGGCCAGGTGAAAAAGGTGGTCCACTCGCCGTTTTCATTGTTTTCATCGTGGAATTCCAAGGTCTTGCCGCAATCAGGACCGTCGCCTCCTGTGAGGGCTTCTTTTTTAATGGCAATGGGCAGATCCACCTGCCCTGCCTGGGTCGACCCGGCATAGCCCAGCAGGGCCACTGAGCGCGCCTGGATATTGACATCGCTTATACCCAAGGCCCGGGCAAAGTAGGTGCTCACTGGGCTGTTGACAACATCATCCCGGCGCACCTTGACTTCAATGGCGGTCAGTTCGTCCGGTCCGCTGGGGCTGGTTATGCTGAATCCGTTGGCGTCAAAATCCCACAACCCGGCCACGATGTCCCCGTCCAGAAGGGTGAGGTTTTGATCCATAGACTTGTTCAAGAGGCTGTACTGCTTGGCTGTGGCTATGCCCGTGCCCAAAGCCATCACCGCATAACCATCAGAGTCAGCGGTGATCATGGTGTTGGCACCGGCCAGGGCGGCGGCGTCGGCTGCGTTTTGCAGCTCATTACGCACCGAGTACACAACGCCCAAATCCACGGCCATGGCGCTGAATCCCAGCATGGAAGGCAGCATGACCGCGAATATCACCATCATGCCGCCCTTTTCCTCTTTTATCAGCCGGCGAAGCCTTGATAATGCCCTCATGACCACACCTCACGTATCAATGGCAATTTCAAAACCACCCACCAACTTTGGCCGGGCATCATACATGCTGGGCCTATTGGCGTTTTCACTGCTTATTTTTCACAACTTGCAAGGCAACGCGCCTTGCTTGGCAGGCAACTTAGAAGAGGGGCTCAGCAGGATCAATCTTTACCTGTTTAGAAATATAACACATGAAACGAGTTCTTTATTGACAAGATAAAAATGGTTTAATGACGGCTTCTAGACGTCATTAATGGCGGAGATAGGATATTAAGGCAAAAAGATTAACCCCCAGCGGATCCAAAGATCCTTTGAGGGTTAACAATATTATAAATTCAATAAGTTAACAGCAGGTCTGGCTATTGAATAACCTCATCGCCCTGTCCGCCGCCTCCTTCGGGGAGCTCCGGTGTGTCCGCCCCTTCGCGGCGTTTTAAGAAGCCAACCTCCACCAGTTTGTCCGCAGTTGCCTTCAGTCCCCTGAGGGTCTGGATCATGGCGGCGGGGGTCATAACCAGCCGGTGGCGGATTTCCATGGTGGGCCTGCCCTTATCGTCCTTTTCCGTGGGGGAGGGGCCGGTAAAATCAACCACCACTACGCCGTTTTGAAAGTAAATGTTTCCAACTCCCATGGCAAAGTTCTCAGTCACCATGTCTCCTGCTCCTGGTTAGCTGTTTTAAGAAATATATACGTCTGGAAACTCTATATCAGCTTTTTCAATCCGGCTGCCACCCTGCCTGCTGCCGGAGCCGCTGGCCCGTTTTCCGCCCATGGGGTCGGCCCCCCACAAAATCGGCCTTGTTTTTCACCCTAACAAAAAATCCCGGTAAAGGCCACCACAACTCTGGGAAGAAACCGCTTCTCTGGCAATATCCGCCCAAAACGTCTCGAAGCGCTTAATCCAGGCGGCAGAAACCGCAATCCGTCCCCATCGTTGCTTTATCTTTTAAAAGGTATCGGCCGGTTTGGGCGCTTTCTGAAAAAACAGCCCCGGCCTTAAGGCCGGGGCATCTTAGAAGCGCTGCTGCGCTGGTTATTTTCTAAGGGTGCGCTTGCGGCGATAGACAGCCAACCCAGCAATGGCGCTGCCAAACAGGAGCCAGGTGCCCGGCTCCGGGGTCACCACCCCGACGGAGCCGCCCACCAATCCCTTGATGTTCACATCATTGGCACCTGTGGAATTGTACTTGGTGATGAAGTTATCCGCTCCGGTGCCGGTGTTACTGATCTTTACAATTGAAAAATTAAAAGCCAGGCCGTCGCTGTAGCCGCTGAAGTCCGAATTAGATACGACCAGATTCTCCAGGGTGCCGGTGAGATTGATGGTATCGCCATACAGGTTAGTGCTGGCAAACTCCAAAGAGGTCAGGCGGATGGAGCCGCTGAGGCCGACCGTATTGGGGCTCACATACTTACCCCCAGTGAATAAGGGGCTTTCCTCGTAATACTTTGCCGAGGGCGAACTATTGAATAAACCCACCTGGAAATCCAGCTCAAAGTAGTTGCTTCCCGTGTACACGCTGGGGTCCGGGGCGAACACGCCTTCAGAAGCGGGCGTGCTCCCCATGAAATCACTTAGGTTCAGGCTTTCGAAATTAAACCACCAATTATTGCTGCTGGCCGGGTCTAAGGTGGCATCCATCCACTTGATCTGCAGGTACTCAGTGCCGCTGATATCCTTTAAGCGCCCCTGCACCGTAGCTGGCGCTACAAACGTCATCAGATCCGCCTGGCTCAAGGCGGGCAGCCCTGCCAGTAAGGCAATGGCCAATAAGAGAGTAAATATTCTGCGGTTCATGATCCCCTCCAAACGGGGGCAGGCTATATATAAGCCGGGTCACCTCTGTTCAGGCAACCCGGCCATCTATCAAGAGATCCGTTGGCTTTCCGTCCCCGCTTCGCAACGGGTTTGGCTTTGACTGAGTTATGGGGCCTGATTTTGTCTAGGCCTCTCCTCCAACATAGTTCCTTAGGAAAAAGTCAAGCTGCCTTTGCTGGTATACATCCAAATCCCTGAACATCACCGCGCAGCGCCTAAGGGCCATGCCCTTACCAGTAGTCTGGCCCGCGCTGATGAGGTTGTCGTAAGCAACCTGGCAGGGCACCTGGGTCAGGCGAAAATCCGTGTCCATCAAAAACAGATCCATCGAGGCCTTGGCTCCGTTTTGATCGATGGAGCTCAGGTACTCGAAGCTCACCCCTCCCTGGGATATATCCATAACCCTGCCCATGGTTTCAAACCCAGGCCTGAATACGGCATAGGCTTTTTCCGAGGGTGTGTATCTCGTATGTTTTCGCCTGTCCTCGCGCATGATGATCAAAGCTCCTTCTTACTTAAGCCTTAAACCCATACTTTATCTGCAACTGGGCTTAAACTATTCTGGTACCTAAAAGTATAAGGTCAATTCCTATAAAGGCTATGAGGATAATTGGACTGTTTATTGACGGCCCAAAACTGGCATTCAAGCAGCCTTGACATACCCACCACGTATTAACATGTTGAAATTAAATCTATTTTTGCGATTGAAGATAGGCCTTGAGATTGACACCCCTGTTGGTAAGTTCCAGCTTCCGCCGGATATTGCGGCGGTGAAAGGATATGGTGGTCAAGGAAAGATTGAGCAGGTCTGCAATCTCCTTGCTGGTTTTGCCTTGTTTTAAAAGATCGGCCACCTGCAACTCCCCAGGGGTGAGTTTGTTCTTCAGGGATGACAGGCGCCGGGCGAACTTTGAGGTCAGGTTGCGCAGGTTGGTGGTGACAATCTCCAAAAAAGTACGCTGATTTTCATCCAGATGCCCCTGGCCCACCTTCTCCAAATAAGGGAAAACCAGCTTTTCCAGGTTGGCCAGGATATCCTCCTCCTGTTCCACCTTTTCCTGTTCCAGGTGATTGAGCAACACCTTCATGGCTGTGTTCATCTCAGCCAGGTTCTCCGTGTGACGGGAAAGCTCTTTTTCCTTTTCTTGCAATACCTCCTGGCTCTTTTTCCTCTCTGCAATGTCTTCCTGCAGACGCCGGTTTAGTTGATCCAGGTCTTTGGTCCGCTGCTCAACCTGGTTCTCCAGGTCCAAACGCGCTTGTTCCAATAGCTTTTCTGTGCGCCACTTGGCGCTGAGGGCGGCGGCGAAGTGCTGGATTTCCATCTGGTGGAACGGCTTCTGCAGATACAAAAGCCTCTCCGGCGGGGGCACGCGCAGGGCGATGTCTTCGGGGTGGACATCGGAATAGGCGGTTACAATCACCAACTGCACCCAAGGATCCAGGCGCCGAATCCTCTCCGCCGCCCATACGCCGTCAGGCCCTGGAGGGAGCCTCACATCCAAAAATGCCACGGCAAAGGGACGGTTTTCCTCTTGCGCCCGGCTCACCGCCGCCAATGCCTCCTCAGCCTGGCGGCACAGGGTCAGGTCATAACCCTCCGGGAAACGCCGGGACCCTTCCTGGGGGAAGAGCTTGGCCTCCAGTTTGTCCATCTGGGCCCTGTTGCTGGTGGGGCTATGGTCTGGCGCCAGGATTTTGGAAAAGGCGTTTAAGGTGTCATCCTCGTCATCCAGAACCAATATCCTTATTTTTTCAAGAACTGAACTATTCATGGCTGCACACTTCGGGGAAACAATATGTGAAAATCGGCTCCCAGACCGATACCCTTACTATTAGCATAGATTCGTCCCTTCATTGCTGCAACTGTATTGGCGCACCAATGCAGGCCCAGGCCCGCGGAATGCCTGGTTTTGGAGGAGTAGCCGCGTTCAAATATCCTCTGCTTTGCCGCCGGGTCCAACCCCTGGCCATTGTCGCTTATGCTGATGTGCACCATTTCTCCTGCCTGCGAATTTTCAAGCTTTGCTTCCAGGTCTATACGGCCCTCTCTTTGGCCAGCGCGTTCTATGGATTCAGCGGCATTGGTTATAAGGTTGGCTATCACCTGCATCAGGGGTACGCGGGGCACTTGTACCGTGCCTAGGCTGGATAAGCCATTTCCGATATTCAGGGGTGCGATTTTGCGCAGGTCTTCCGGCACCAAGGCCAGGGAATCCTGCAGGAGCTGATCCAGCTTTATCTTCTCCAACGGCCTTTCGGCCCGGGCAAAACGTTGGTGGTCTGCCAAGACCTGTTCTATCTGCCTGGACCTCTCCAGCAGTCCCCCCAATTCACGCTCAAACTGGGAACATAGGCCCAATAGCTCCTGGTGGGAGATCTTCAGGTATTCCGCCAGATCTCTGGCCCGCCCCGGGGCAGCAGGGAGCTTAGCTAGATCATCAGCCGCCTGACTCACGTTTTCAAAGGGGAACTCCTTGAGCCTGCTTTTCAACCGGTCAATAGCCAAAACCATGGGGCTCAGCACATTTCCCACATTGTGCAGAACCCCTGCCGCTGTCTCCGCCTGCCCGGAATAATAGGACTGCTCCAACAGGTGCCTGCGGGCGGTGGCCAGTTCGCCCACCATCCGGTTGAACTCCTCGGCCAAGGCGCCCAGCTCATCCTGCCTCTTGAGGTCCAGGCGCGCCTCCAGATCCTGGCTTTGCCCCATATCAACTACATGCTGCTTCAGTCGGGCCAGCGGGGCCAAGACCGTTTTCTGCAAAATCGCCCATAACCCTAGAAGTATAACCACCCCGGCGGCAAGCACGGAGATGACCACAAATTCCAAGGCCTGGCGGCCTTTGGCAATGATGGTTCTGGGTACCCTGGCCTCGATCAATAGTGCCGGTGAGCCGGAGATATCCGCCAGCAGCCCGAATATCAATAAAGAGTCCGGGTCGGTCAGATCAATGACCGGGCCTGGACGGTTTTTCATTCCTGCCAGGGCCTTTTGGGCCTGCGCCGGCATCTGCTTATCGCCCAGGCTCCAAACCTTGAAATCCACTCTGGTCTGCTCAGCCAGCCTTTTTACCTCCGGCTGGTCCAAAAACCTGCCCATCACCACCGCACCCCGGATGGGACCCTTGTTGTTGCTGGTCGTGATGGGCCTGGAGGCGATTAAAAGAGGGCCGCACTCGCTAAGGAAAATGCCTTCAACCACGCTGGGTATGGTGTGATGGGAAATCAGGGGATGCCCGGCCGCTAAAACACCAGGGGCGAACTCCTTTAGGGAGATCAACTCGCCCTGGGCCAGGCCGTGAGTCTCCCCCCAGATCGCCCTTCCCTGGCGGTCATAAATGTAAATCAAATTCAGACGGTTGTCTGAAAACGTCTCCGGCAGCAGGTTGGAATCCCGGTACTCCTGATTGGGCTGGGCGGCAAACTCGTAGGTGTCGTCCCAGGCCGCCCAATCATTGCAGAGTATCCCCAGATGCCTGATCTCTCTGGCT
>JASFOZ010000253.1:0-6497 GCA_050116255.1 Desulfarculaceae bacterium | reverse complement strand
TCTCAACACCCCGGTGGACTACGAGTCCATCATGGAGCTGGGCGCCATTGTGGGCTCCGGCGGCATGATCGTCATGGACGAAGACAAGTGCATGGTGGACGTGGCCCGCTTCTTTATGGAATTTTGCGTGGACGAGTCCTGCGGCAAGTGCACCCCCTGCCGGGTGGGCACCCGCGAGATGCTGAATATCCTCACCCGCATCTGCAACGGACAAGGCCAAGAGGGCGATTTAGAGACCCTGGAGAAATGGGCGGCCATCATCCAGAATACCGCCTTGTGCGGCCTGGGCCAGACCGCACCCAACCCGGTGCTTTCCACCCTGCGCTACTTCCGCGAGGAATACGAGGCCCATATCCGCCAGCGGCGATGTCCGGCGGTGGTCTGCAGCAGCATGTACCAGTCTCCCTGCCAACATGCCTGTCCCGCGGGCATGGACATACCATCCTATGTGTCCCTGGTGCGAGACGGCCGCCTGGAGGATGCCTACCGGGTTCTATTGAAGACAAATCCATTCCCCAGTGTCTGCGGACGGGTGTGCGACCACCAATGCGAAAGCAAATGCCGGCGGGGCACCCTGGACGAGCCGGTGCACATCCGCTACCTGAAACGCTTTATCACCGATCAAGCCACGCGGCCGCCCACCCGGCGCGTACGGGTAACCCGCATGGAGAAGGTGGCGATAATCGGAGGCGGCCCCAGCGGCCTGACCGCTGCCCGGGATCTCGCCCTGCGCGGGTACCATGTAACCGCTTACGAGGGAATGCCGGAAGCAGGGGGTATGTTGCGTTGGGCCATTCCGTCCTTCCGTTTGCCGCGCGACATACTCAAGGCCGAGATAGAGGCTATCTTGGATCTGGGTGTGGAGTTGCGGTGCAACACCCACGTGGGGAGGGATATCTCCTGGAACGATCTCAAGGAGCAGTACGATGTCATTTACCTGGCCGTGGGCGCTCAGCTCAGTTCGGCCATGCACATAGAAGGAGAAGGGTTCGAGGGAGTAAGGGGTTCCCTGGCGTTTCTGCGGCAGATCAACTTCGATCCTGAGATGAAGGTGGGCAAGCGGGTGGCCGTCATCGGCGGTGGCAACTCGGCCTTGGACGCAGCCCGCGCCGCCCTCAGGCTGGGCGCCGAGGATGTCGTGGTTCTTTACCGCCGCCAGCGGGAAGACATGCCCGCCTTGGACGAGGAGGTCGAGGCCGCCCAACAAGAAGGAATAAGGATCGAATTCCTTGTCTCTCCGGCGCGGATTATCGGAGAGGACGGCAAGGTGAAAGAGCTGGTTTGCCACCGCGTCCATCTGGGTGACTTTGATGCCAGCGGCCGCCGGAGTCCTTTGCCCATAGCCGGGAGCGAGTTCTCCATAGAAGTTGACCTGGTTGTTTCCGCCATAGGCCATAAAGCCTCCCTTGGTTTTTTGGAGAGGGCCGGAGAACAAGGCATACAAATAAAACGGAACGGATTTATTGAGGTCATGCCTCAAAGCAGAACCCGGACGGGAGAGGCGTTGATCTTCGCCGGTGGAGACGTGGTAACCGGGCCTTGGACGGTGATCGGCGCCATCTCCGCCGGGCGCTGGGCGGCCCAGGAGATAGATGCCGCCGTGCGGAAAAGAAATGGCGAGCCGGCCTATCAGGAGCCGGAGGAGCCTGAGATTGAAATTCCTTTGTACATCGATGAGGAGATCGAGGAAGGACCGCGTGCTCATATGCCCGAGGCTCCACTGGAACCAAGAGTTCATGACTTCCGCGAGGTGGAGTTGGGCTTCTCAGCGGAGACCGCCCTGGCTGAGTCCTGCCGTTGTCTGCGCTGCGACTATCAAGAAGAGGAGGAGTCGAGCGCCGATCTAGCGGAGGCGGTTTGCTTGAGCTTTTAAAAAGACTCCGCTGAGGCGGGGTAGAGGGATAGCCGATGGAACCACAAAAAGAGATACGACTTACCATAAACGGCCAAGAGGTCCAGGTGCCCGACGGCACCACGGTGCTGGATGCCGCCCGGCTAATCGGAGTTCGTATTCCAACCTTATGTCATCATCCCAACCTCACCCCCTGGGGCGGATGCCGCTTGTGCGTGGTGGAGGTTGACAGCGCCCCCAAGCTGGTGGCCAGTTGCGTCACCCCTGTGCGCGCGGGCATGAACGTGGTGACCTCCAACCCCAGGATAGTAGAGACCCGGCGCACGATCTTGGAGTTTATGTTCGCCGAGCGCAACCACTATTGCATGTTTTGCGCTCAGAGCGGTGATTGTGAGCTGCAAAGCCTGGCCTATGAGTATCAGGTGGATCATCTGGGGGTGCCCCCCCTGGAAGATCATTACCCCACTGACATCACCCATAGCGATCTGGCGATCGACCACAACCGCTGTGTCTTGTGCGGACGCTGTATAAGGGCCTGCCGCGAGTTGGCCGGCAACTCGGTGCTGGATTTCCACAACCGGGGCGGACGCACGGTCATCGGGGTCGATATGGCACAGGGCCTGGGGGACTCCACCTGTATCTCCTGCGGGCTGTGCGCGCAGGTGTGCCCCACCGGCGCAATCTTCAGCCGCTACCGCACTCACTACGCGGTCAAGGGCAAAGTCAAGACTTGGCAGGCGGTGAAGTCCTGGTGTCCCCAATGCGGCCAGCTCTGTCAGGCCCTCTACCTGGTTAAAGACAACAATCTGCTCAAGGTGGAAGGCCCCCTGCCCAGCGATGATCCGGACCGGGGTCAACTGTGCCGCCGGGGACGCTTTGATCCTCTGAAGACAGAGGTCCCGCGCTTGCACAAACCCATGGTCAAGGACGGCAAGGGCGTGTGGAAAGCGGTGGCCTGGGACGAGGCCTTGGAGCAGGTCGCCGCCGGCCTGAATTCTGAGGACGGCGGGGTGTTGGGCCTGGCCTCCAGCGGGTGCTCCTGCGAAGAGCTGGCCAGGTTCAGAGACTTAATGGACAGCAGCATGAACGGCACCTATTTGGACACCTGGGATGGGAGTCAATACAGAATAATAAGCCAGGCCACCCGCAAGCTATCGCCGGCCTGGCGGGAATCTCCGTGGCAGGCCTTGAGTCAGGCGGACTTTATCTTGGAGGTGGGAGCTGATCCCAGCAAAACCCACCCTCTGGTGCGCTCGCTGAGCCGCCGGGCGGTCTTGGAAAACAAGGCCCGCCTGGCCATAATCGGTCAGGAGAAAGGAGTGGGTGCCGAGGAAGCCCTGCATTTGGCTGCGAGCGACGATGATATATCCAAATGGCTCAAGGCCTTACTTGTCCAAGTAGACATTGGTGCTAAGCCGGCCGAGAAAAAGGGCGGCCCAGCGGCGGCGCCGGAGGTGGCCGAACTCGCCGGCCTTTGGCAAAAGGCCAGCCAGCCCCTTTTGATCGCAGGCCCCGGCCTGACCGGGCTTGATGGCGGGGAAGGGCTTGAATCCGCTTTGGCCCTGGCCAAGACCAAGCTGAATAAAAACAAAATTTGGCCTCTTATCATCCTCAAACCAGCCGGCAACAGCATGGGCGCCTGGCAACTGGGACTCGCCTCGGACCAGGTATTGGAACCGGGCCGAAAACTCAGGTCCGGCCTGCTCCTGTTGGCGGAAGAAGGATTGCCGGAGAATGGGTGGCTAAAGCGCCTGGCGGATTTGAACTTCCTGGCGGCCCTGACGCCGTACTTCTTTCCCAAGCTGGCCGAGCTGGCCCATGTGCTTCTACCACGGCCCACCTGGCTGGAGGTCACTGGAACCTACTTTAACTCCCAGGGCACGGCCAGGCGGACGCTGGAACGGGTTCTGGATCTGCCGCCGGGAGTGCCTTCCACCCAAGATACTCTGGCCGCCCTGGCGGAGAAGACGGGCTGGTCGGATCTCAGGGAAGAGGCGAGCTAAAGCCGGAGGCTGCCCAAAGACGTATTCAAAAGAGCGAAGAGGGAGATTCAGCAAATGGGAAAGCCGAAAATAGCCACCGTCTGGCTGGAAGGGTGCTCGGGCTGCCACATGTCCTTTTTGGATCTCGATGAGGACATTATAAAGATCATGGACGCCATTGAACTCACCATAAGCCCGGTCACTGATTTTAAGGACTATTCTTTGGCCGAGACCGAGCTTGGCATTATCGAAGGCGCGGTGGGCAATGAGGAGCAGTTCGAGATCGTTCACAAAATGCGCAGGAAGTGCAAGATGCTGATGGCGTGGGGGGATTGCGCCGTATTTGGCGGTATCAATACCCTGCGCAATCATATCCCAACTCCAGAACTGCTACAGCGGGGGTACGTGGACACCGAAAGCACGGTGCAGGGGATTGTGCCCCAGGACCGGGAGCTGCCGGCGCTGCTGCCTCAGGTTCTGCCGGTCAATCAGGTGGTGCCTGTGGAGGTCTATGTGCCCGGCTGTCCCCCCTCACCCGAGTCCATCGCCTATTGCCTGCGGGAAATCCTGGAGGGAAGGATCCCCAAGTTGCCCGCGCAAATGTTGCATTTCGACTGAGGAGGTCTTTTATGGCCACTACCAGGATAACCATAGATCCAGTAAGCAGGATAGAGGGCCACGCCAAGGTGACCGTTAATCTGGATGAAAAGGGTGAGGTGAACGATGCCCAAATGCACGTCACCCAGTTCCGGGGTTTCGAAGCCTTTTGCCAGGGCAGGCCTTTTGAGGAGATGCCCATCATCACCCAGCGCATCTGCGGAATCTGTCCGGTGAGCCATCAGTTGGCCTCGGCAAAGGCCGGAGACGCCATTCTGGGTCATGAGATCCCGCCCACCGCCCGCCTGCTGCGTGAGCTGTTGCACATGGGCCAATTCATACAGTCCCATGCCCTGCACTTTTTTTACCTGGCCAGTCCGGACCTGCTTTTGGGTTGGGACTCAGACCCCGCCACCCGAAACGTAGTGGGGGTGATCGCCAAATACCCCCAGGCGGCCACCCAAGGCGTGCGACTGCGTAAGTTCGGCCAGGAGATCATCAAGGCCTTGGGTGGAAAAAAGGTGCACCCCGCCTTTTCGATTCCCGGCGGGGTCACCAATCCCCTGTCCCAGAGCGACCGCGAGCGGCTTTTAAGCGGTTTCGCCGAGGCTCGGGAAACCTGCAACCTGGGTCTTGACCTGGTAAAGGACTGGATTAAGCAGAACCTTGACGAGGTGAGGCGGTTCGCTAATTTCGATTCCTTATATGCCGGTTTGGTTGATGAAAAGGGTTATATAAACCTCTATCACGGCCAGATGCGCATCACCGATAGCTCCCAAAAAACCCTGGTCCAGTTTCCCAATGAAGAGTATCTGGACTTCATCGGCGAGCGGGTGGAGCCCTGGTCGTACATGAAGTTCCCTTACCTGAAGAGCCGGGGCTATCCCCAAGGTCTTTATCGGGTGGGCCCCTTGGGACGAGTGACGGCCTCTGAGGGATTCAGCACCCCCCTTGCCGATAATGAGTTGCAGCAGTTGTGGGAAATATCGGCTGGTCAGAGTGGGGGCTCGCTATTGTATCATTATGCCAGGCTGATAGAGATCCTATACGCCTTGGAGAGGGCCGAGGCCTTGCTGCAAGACGAGAGAATCTGCCACAGTGAGGTTCTGGCCGCAGGCAAGCCGCGCCACCGCCAAGGAATCGGGGTCATAGAGGCCCCCCGCGGCACCTTGATCCACCACTACTGGGTGGATGAAAGCGGGGCCATGGAAAAAGCCAACCTTATCGTAGCCACCGGCCACAACAACCTGGCCATGAATAAGTCGGTGACTCTGGTGGCCCAGGAATACATCCACAACGGCCAAGTCAAGGAGGGCATGCTCAACCGGATCGAAGGGGCCATCCGTTGCTACGATCCCTGCCTGTCCTGCGCCACCCATGCTGTGGGGCAGATGCCGCTCTTGATCCAAGTCAGAGGGCCCGATGGCAAGACGCTACATCAGTTACAGCGACCTTAGGGCGCTAAAGGTTTATGCCCAAGGCCCTATGTGCATCGTGGGCTACGGCAACCGCGGGCGACGGGACGATGGGGTGGGACCTTGGGTGGTGGAAAGGCTGAACAGGCTCCTCCCCTCCTGTCAGGGAGTGCGTTTGCTGGCGCGGACGCAACTGGAGCCGGATCTGCTTGAGGAAATGGGTCAGGCGAAAGCCTTGATTCTATTGGACGCCTCGGCGGTCCCCCTGCAAGGAGGGATAAGTTGGACTAGGATTCATACAGAGGAGGCACGGGCGCCTTTTTTGATCCATAGCCTGAACCCGGCCTCCTTGCTCGGCTTGATGGGATTAATGCAGCAGAGGCCGCCGGCCACTTGGCTGGTGTCCATCCAGGGTGGGGAGTTCGGTTTAGGAGAGGGGCTTTCCCGCGCCACCGAACAAAGAGCCCGCCGAGTCACGGCGGATTTGTATAAAATTGTCGCCGGGGAGGAAAGGACATGAATAACGCTCAGAGTATCCTCATCATCGACGACGACCGCGATCTGGTAAATTCGATTCGCATTATTTTGGAGAGCAAGGACTACAAGGTGCGGGCCGCCTTCGACGGGCAGGAAGGATTCAGGCAGATCCAA
>JASFOZ010000252.1:0-6505 GCA_050116255.1 Desulfarculaceae bacterium | reverse complement strand
TGGCCAGGTGGAGGCCTGGCAGAAGGCCTTTTTGCTGGCCGCCCAGGGCCTGGGCCAGGGCCGGTCATATGGCATGCAAAACCTAAAGGCGGTGCGGCAGGAGTATCCCTGGGCCGCAGCCTTAGGCTATTCGCGCAAGGCCTTATACGCCGACGCCGTGGCAGTGAGCATGGCAGGGGCGGAAGGGGTGCTGCAAAAACCCCAGGGCCCTGATGACCCGGCCATCGCCCAAGCTACCACCCAGCAGGCCCCGGCATTGGCCCAGGCCGCCTATCAGGCTGTGGACAGGCGTTTGATGCAGGTGTTGGCGCCCATGGCCTTGCGCCTCGCCCTCAAAGGGGACGATGCCAGCCTGGCCTTGGCCATATTTCAGGCCCTAAGCGCCCGGCAAGATGACACCATGCCTGCGGCCCGCTGCCTGGAGGATTTGGCCCAGGCAGAGCAGGGGCATCCCCTCCTGGAACCTGATGAGGCCCAGGCGGTGTTGGCCCTGCGGGACTGGGTGCAGGCCTGGGGATAGTCTCTCAGCAGGCTTAGGCAGCTTGGGCAGCCTGTATCAGGGCCTCGGCCACTTTCTCCGGCTCGATAAACAAGGTCTCGTGCCCGCCCTCCACCTCCAATAGCGTGTATGGCCCCAGGCTCTGGGCCATGCCCAGGTAGGCCCCTGGCGGCAGGGACTGATCCTGGTTGCAGAAGATGACGGTGCGGGGCAGGGCAAGCGCCTGAAAAGCGGTGGTATCCACCTTGGTGGTGAACAAAGCCAAGGGCTGGGGGACCAGGCGCGAGATGAGCGCGTCCTGCACCTCCGGGGAGGCCTCAGACATGAGCACCCCCCGCACAAAGCCCTCGTCCACAGGCACGCTGTTGTCTGGTGAGGCCTGGGCGGCGGTGGTCATGGCCTGGGACACCTCCGGCGGAACATGATCGAACTGCGAGGTTCCGTGGGGCAGGATAAAGGCGTTGATAAAGACCAGTCCTTCGATATGCTCCTCAGCCTGGGGGGCGGCGCTTTGGATCATATGGCCGGCGCTGGAGTGCCCGGCCAGGATCGCCTTTTCCGGCTGCCGCCGCAAAACAGAGGTTATGGCCTCTACATAGTCGTCATACCTGATCCCGGAGCGGTCATCCCCGGGGCTGTGCCCGGGCAGGGTGGGGGCTTCGGCGCTGTGCCCCGCCTTTTCCAGATGATCTATGACTCCCTGCCAACACCAGCCTCCGTGCCAGGCCCCGTGAATCAAGACAAAGTGCTTGCCCATGGCTGCCTCCTGTATTTTTTTAAGGTCATTTGTTTGGAACCTTGCCCCTGGCTCCGACCGGCTCCGGCATTCTTAAGTGGGTACCACCACCGGCGGACGCAGCAGCAGGTCATTGGCCTCGCCGGCAGTGTCGGCCAAGCGGGGGTGGCTGTCCCTCAGGGAGATGATTTGGCGCAGGTTGTCGGCGGTCCGGTAGATGAGCTGGGAAAGGTCTCCTTCGGCTCCTCCGTATAAATCAACCGCTTCGTTGAACTCAGCCCCCAAGGCCCAGGCAAAGACCGCCGCGCCCGCGGCGGCGGGCATGACCGGCGTGGAGAATCCCCACTGGTGCAGTTGGGCCATCATGGGGTCCAAGGCCATATTGAGGCTCATGATGCCGTCCCGCAGCCTTTGGCTGATATAGGGCGGTGTCCCCCCTTTTTCGCTGTCATCCACAAACAGCGCCACCAGTCCGGCCAAGAGGACCGGGTCCTGCGGGGGCAGGGCGTTTTTGCGGATGGCCTCGGCGATCAGCACCGGCTGGTCCAGGCGCAATTTGCTGGCCCAAAGGCCGTCTTCGCTGAGGCGGCCCTCAGGGTCCACAAAACCCTGGGCCCGCAGAAACTCCAGCCGCTGCACGAAATCATACCAATAAGACTGGCTTTCGTGACGCAGCCGGGTCAGCAAATTTTCGGCCTTATCCATCAGCTGGTGGAGATCGCTCTGGGCCTCCTGGCAGGACGGGGAAAGAACGCAATCGCGGCAGGGCAGGGATTCCAGCTCTTTGTTTACTATATTCAGGCGGTTGCGGATTCTTTCCGTTTCTTGGCCGGTCAAGGCCGACCGTTCGTCAGCGCTAAGCGGTGTGGGGCGGTCAGGTATCTGGTCCATGGCGGCCTGGGCCAAGATCCGGCCTCCGCCGGTCAAGGGCAGATCTATAACCTCTTGAAAGACCCCGGCCACCTCTTCCAGGGTTACAAAACTCAGCCGGGGCCGGCCCCGCCGCAGCCTGCGGTCAGGGGTCAGGCTTACGGCCAAGACTCCCAGGCGCTTTTCCTGGGCCTCGCGGCGCAACACCGCCGCCAGGGAGCCGAACATGTCCATGAACACCCTGCCCCGGGTCAAGGCGCCCCACAGGCTTTGGGACTGGGAGGTTGAATCGAGCTCCTGTTCAAGGTGGCGTCTCTGGCGGGAAAGCTGGCGCAGCCGCCTGCGTCTGATCACAGCCTCTTCCGGGCCGGGACATTGCGAGTCCTTGAGGGTTTCGGTCAGGGTTTTCATCATCTTTTTGGGGCCCTGTTTTTCTTCCAGGCGTCCCTTGGAGCGTTCCAGACGCTGGAAGGTGGCCAGGCTAAGTCCCAAAAGCTGTTTAATCTCTGCGGGCTTATGGCTGAGCAACAGGTTTAGCACCATGGAGAAGTTTATGCTGAGCTGGCTTTCAATGGGCTCGGGGTTGGAATGGAGCAAGGCTGACAAAAGGGGGATGTCATTAAAGGGTCCGGGTACGGCCAGGCAAAAGCCGATCTTGTCCATGCCCCGGCGGCCGGCCCGGCCGGTCATCTGCAATGCGTCCGTGGCTGAAAGCTCCACGAACTCGCGGCCGTTGAAACGGTCACTCTGGGTGATCACCACAGTGCGGGCGGGGAAGTTGACTCCCGCCGCCACGGTGGAGGTGCTGAATATGGCCCTGAGCAGGCCTGTTTGCATCAGCCGCTCCACCAGCATTTTCCAATGGGGCAGGTGGCCGGCGTGGTGGGCTGCCACCTGCAGGGTGCGCAGAGGGTGCAATTGGGGGTGCTGCTTGAGAAAGGGAAAAAGCTCCAGAAAGGAATCAACCTCTTGGTTGAGCGTTTGTTTATTTTCAGGCTCCAGTTTCAATCTGGCCCCGCTGGTCATGCCCAAGGCTGCATCGCAATCAGCCCTGGACTTCAGGAAAAAGATGGCCGGAAGCAGCTCGGCCTCTTCCAAGGCGCTCAACACCTGGGTCACGGGAGGAAGGTGTTGAATCGGGCCTTTCTTGCGCGCGGCCTCTTCTTTTTCCACAAAATGGCGGATTTTGCCCAAAAGGCCCCCCTTGTGGCGCAGGGGAGCCAGTTCACCGTCTGGGAACAGAAAAAGGGGATACAAAGGCACCGGGCGTTCTTGGCTGAACACGGTGGCGCAGGGCACCCCGCGCACGAACTCCAGCCAGCGGGAGATTTGACCGGCGTTTTCCACTGTGGCCGACAAAAGAGCCAAACGCACCCGCACCGGCAGGTAGATGATTACTTCCTCCCAGACCACGCCCCGGTCCGGATCCCCCAAAAAGTGGGCCTCATCCAATACCACCAGGCCGGCGCGCAGGTCTTTGCCCTTGTACATGGCGTCGTAAAGTTGATTGCGCAGTATCTCAGTGGTGCCCACGATTAGATCAGCCTGGGAGTTTTCCTTGCGGTCTCCGGTGAGGATACCCACCCGCGAGGAACCGAATATCTGGCTGAACTCGGCGTACTTGGCGTTGGAAAGGGCCTTCAAAGGGCTGGCGTACCAGGCGGAGCGGCCCGAGTCCAGGGCCTGGGCTATGGCCTGTTCCGCTATCCAGGTCTTGCCGCTGCCAGTGGGCGCGCTGACCACTACATCCTGCTGAGTTAGCTTCTCCACCGCCTCGTTCTGAAAGGGATCAGGCACAAAAGGGGTGGTCTCAGGAATACCTACCTCTTTTAAAACCGGTTTGAGTTTGGGATTGATTCGGGGAGTGAATTTAACTGTGCGTTGTGGTTTTTCCCGACGGGCAGCCGGAGGTTTTCGGCCTTTGCGTCGGGGGGGCGGGCGGCGGCTGAGGCGACGGGCAGTTGTCAAGGGGCGCTCCTAATTTGGCCTGATGCTACCCCAGGGAAGTCCTCAGTGCAAGCCGGGAAAAAGCCTACGTGTGAGCAAGGAGATTATATCCCCTTAATACACAAGGCCAAAATGTCTCACCGGAGGAGACATCATCGGGAAATGTGACTAAAGAACCAGCCCGCCGTGTCCAATTTACTACATTTAAAAGCCGCTTAAATCGTGTCAGGGATATGAGCCCGGCAGAATAAACCAAAAAAACGTCAGGGCCCTGCAAATACCTTAGTGCATTTCTAGGTTTTGGACTTAGAATTATTAATAGGAAATGATTCCTAATAAACAAATCGAGCGCCAGGATGCACCCTTTTCGCAGCCTCCAGCACAGAAAACAAAGGGTGGTTTGATGAGGCCGCATTTGGGCAAGGCCTGGTTTTGAAAGAGAGAAACGATGATGAATAAGGTGCTGTTTCTATTCTTCGGGCTCGCTGTCTTGGCATTATTGGGAACCTTTTGGGGCCGGGGGCAGGCCAGCTCTGCAAGCAAAAGAGAGCTAGAGAATGCAGGCAATACCCAAAGCTCTGTCATAGAGAAGGTGATAAAGTCAGAGGCCGAATGGCGTCGGCTGCTGACTGTGGATCAGTACCATATCACCCGCGAAAAGGGCACGGAACCGCCTTTTTCAGGCAAGTACTACAAGCTCAAGGACAAGGGAACCTACGTTTGCGTAGCCTGCGGCCTGCCCTTGTTCAGCTCTCAGGCCAAGTTCGACTCCGGCACCGGCTGGCCCAGCTTTTGGGAGCCCATCGCCGCCAACCACATCCTGACCAAGGAAGACCGCAGCCTGTTCATGAACCGTATCGAGGTGCTGTGCGCCCGGTGTGATGCCCATCTGGGGCATGTTTTCAAGGACGGCCCTGAGCCTACCGGCCTGCGTTACTGCATAAATTCCCTGGCCCTTGATTTCAAACCGGCCCAGGCAAAAGGACAGAGCTTGTGTCCTCTTCCCGGGACCGGCCCGGCAAATACTCCCGGCGATCAGAAAGGAACCGGCGTGTATCAGAAAAGTGCATCACCTCCAGCCTCGGGTGAAATTCCGCCCATAGATGCCGCCGCCCCCAAGCAGACCCAAACCGCCACCTTTGCCCTGGGCTGATTTTGGGGCCCAGACTCCCGGTTCGGGAGTTTGGACGGGGTGATCCGCACCCGGGTGGGGTATGCCGGCGGCGACAAGAAAAACCCCACATACCACAACTTGGGCGACCACACTGAGACCATCCAGATCGACTTTGATCCGGCCAAGATCACTTACGCTGATCTGCTCAAGATTTTTTGGGAGAGCCATAACCCAGCCCGTGCCGCCTGGTCGCGCCAGTACATGTCCATCATCTTTTATCACAGCCCAGAGCAAAAGAAACTGGCCCTGGAATCCAAACAGGCCTGGGAAAAACGTTGGGGAAAAATCTATACCGAGATAATGCCGGCAGGAGATTTCTATCTGGCCGAGGATTATCATCAAAAATACCTGCTGCGCCAAGAGCCATCCTTGTTGGCAGAACTAAAGGCTGTCTACCCCTCGGTCCAAGGATTGGTGGACTCAACCGCTGCCGCCCGCATAAATGGCTATCTGGGCGGCTTTGGCGACCCCGCAAACCTGCCCGCAGTGGCCGAGAAGCTGGGCCTGTCCCCAGAGGGAGGCCGCAGATTGGCCTCCCTGGCCGGTTCAAAACGCCGCTAGCGGTATAAAAGGCTCAGACTCATATACTGAGGGCCGGTGAAACCGGCCCCTTTTTCTTGCATCCGGCCAAGGATGGGGTAGGGTGGGGACATGCTCGAGCTGGGTTGCAGATGTCTGAATATCGCTCACCGGGGAGCCAGGTCCCTGGCCCCTGAGAACACCCTGGCCGCCGCTGATGTGGCCTTGAAGGCCGGGGCGGATATGTGGGAATTGGATGTGAACCTGACCCGGGACGGGCAGCCGGTGGTGGTGCACGATCAGTTTCTGGCCCGGACCTCCAACGCCGCCCAGGCCTATCCCAACCGGCAGCCGTGGCGGGTGCGGGATTTCAGCCTAGAGGAGATACAGGCCCTGGACTTTGGTGCCTGGTTTGTGCGCTCCGATCCCTTTGGCCAGATCCGCAGCAGGGCCGTATCTAAGGAATTGATAGAGAGTTACCCCGGGCAGGCAGCCCCCACCCTGTTCCAGGCCCTGGAGTTTACCAAAGTCCATGATTGGCTGGTCAATCTGGAGATCAAGGATCAACAGGACGAGCAGGGGGATTCCGGCATTGCCGCCAAGGTAACCCGCATGGTCCAGGAGCTGGAGATGTCCGGGCAGGTGTTGATCTCCTCCTTTAACCACCAGTACTTAAAACAGGTTAGGGCACTCGCGCCTCAAGTGGCCTTGGGCGCCCTGGTGGACAGGATACTGCCCGACCCCATCACCTTGCTTAAGG
>JASFOZ010000251.1:0-6505 GCA_050116255.1 Desulfarculaceae bacterium | reverse complement strand
GTATGGCTGAAAATAATAGCTGGGTGTAGGGGTGGTTGGGCTGGTTGAATATCTCTTCGGTGGTGGCTGATTCCACTATAAAGCCCAGATACATCACCGCCACCCGGGTGCTTATATGTTTCACCACGCTTAAATCGTGGGAAACGAACAGGTAGGTCAGATCGAACTTCTCCTGCAGGTCCATCATGAGGTTGAGAATTTGGGCCTGAATGGATACGTCCAGAGCGCTTATGGGCTCGTCGCCGATAACTAGATTGGGCCGGCAGGCCAATGCCCGGGCGATGCCGATGCGCTGGCGCTGGCCGCCGGAGAACTGATGGGGATAACGGCTGGCATAGGCCGCGTCAAGACCCACCTGGGCCAAGATGTCCAGCACCGCGTCCTTGAGCCCGGCCTTGTCGGTGATGCCGTGCAACAGCATGGGCCGGCCCACGATCTCCATCACCGTCTTGCGTGGGTTCAGCGAGGAAAAAGGGTCCTGGAAGATGATCTGGATACGCCTCTGATAGGGCAGACGCTTCCGTCCTGTGAGCCCCCCTATCTCGTCTTCTCCATAATAGAGTCTCCCCGCCGTGGGCTGGTGCAGACCGATGATGGTCTTGGCCAAAGTGGATTTGCCGCAACCGCTCTCACCCACCAGGGCCAGGGTCTCGCCCTTGTCTATGGCCAGGCTCACTCCGTTTACTGCATGCACCACTTGGCGCACCCTGCGGATGCGCCCGTCCTGCCACTTCAACTGTTCGAAGATGTTTTTCTGCACCAGAAAATGCTTGGTCAGATCCTCGACCCGAAGCAGGCTCTGACTTGTATTCTGGGGCGAGTCCATGGCCCCGCCGCTTTCTGGGCCGCTTGCTTGGTTTACGCCTATAGTTTCCGGCTTGGCGCGGGATATTTCATGGTCCCGTGTCATGGGGTCTGACTCCTGAAACAAGCCGCCTGGTGCCCGGGGCCGATCTCCTGCAGGGCCGGCCTTTGGGCGCAGTCCTCGCCGGCCTTGGGGCAGCGAGGCAAAAAGGGGCAGCCCTCGGGCAGATCGACTAGGTTGGGCATCATGCCCGGTATCTGCCTCAGCCGCCTTCTGCGCTCCTGGGTGCCTGGGATGGAGGCGATGAGGCCCTGGGTGTAGGGATGAGCAGGCGTTTTTATGACCTGTTCCTTGGTCCCGCTTTCCACCAAACGCCCAGCGTACATGACGCATATGTGATCGCAGAACTGGCCCACCAAGGCGATGTCGTGGGTAATCAAGATCATGGCGCTGCCTTTATCGTGCACCAGCCGCCGCATAAGGGTGAGCACTTGGGCCTGAATGGTCACGTCCAGGGCGGTGGTGGGCTCGTCCGCGATGATGAGCGCCGGGTCCGAGGCCATGGCGATGGCTATGCCCACCCGCTGGCGCATACCCCCGGAGAACTGGTGGGGGTATTCACGCAGGCGCTGTTTGGGCGAAGGAATCCCCACCATGCGTAAAAGCTCCTCAGCCCTCTCACGGGCCTGGGCCTCGCCTATATTTTGGTGCGCCTTGAGCGCCTCTATAATTTGGAAGCCGATGGTGAACACCGGGTCCAATGAGGTCTGGGGATCCTGAAAGACCATGCTGATCCGGTTTCCCCGTATCTTGACCAACTCGGCTTCGGGTTTGGCCGCCAAATCCTCTCCCTGGAAAATAATCCGGCCGTCCACGATCCGGCCCGGCGGGTCTATCAAGCCCAAAATGGAGAAACCGGTAATGCTCTTGCCCGCCCCGGATTCCCCAACCAGGCCCAGGATTTGTCCTTGCTCAAGCGCGAAGCTGACGTTGTCCACCGCCTTGACCACACCCTTGCGAGTGAAGAAATAGGTCTTTAGGCCCCCCACCTCAAGTACCTTGGCGGCTTCTTGGTTCATCGTTTAAGCCTCGGGTTTAGCACGTCGCGCAAACGGTCGCCCAAGAGGTTGACCCCCAAAACAATGCCCATCAAAGCCAGGCCGGGCAGGACCGAACTCCACCAAAAACCACTGAACAAGACCTGGTAGCCCTCGTATATCAGTGAACCCAGGGAAGGCTCGGTAATGGGGACTCCCAGTCCCAGAAAGCTCAGGGTGGACTCCAAAATGATGGAGTTTGCCACCCTAACGGTGCCGATAACGATGATGGGCGCCACGATGTTGGGTAGTACCTCACGCAGCATGATGGCGGAGCTGGTCATTCCGGCGGCCCGGGCCGAGTCCACGTAATCCTTTTCCCGCTCGGCCAAGGTGCTGCCCCGGGCAGTCCGCGCGTAAAACACCCAGTTGACCACGCTGATGGCGATTATGATTTTGAAAAGGCCCTGGCCCCACAGGGACATGATCACCAGGGCGATGAGTATGGCCGGGAAGGAAAGCTGTATATCCGCGATGCGCATTATGATCGCATCCGTCTTGCCGCCCATGTACCCGGCCAAAACGCCCATCAGGGTTCCGAAGATGGCCGATAGTATCGTGCTGGAAAGGCCCACGTACAAGGACACCCTGAGCCCGTACAATATGGCGCTGTACAGGTCGCGTCCCTGGCCGTCCGAGCCCAGCATGAACATGCCCGGAGTCCATTTGGGCGCTAGATTGCTGTTTTCCAAAAAAAGTTGGGTCAGGTCATAGGGGTTCTGGGGGCTGATGACAGGCGCCAGCACGGCGGCCAGGATCAAGGCCAGGGTGAGGCCGGCGCCGAAGAGCCCGCTTTTGCTCTCCCTGAACTCCACCCAGAATTCGTGCCAGCCCGACAAATTCATGAAAACCTCACTTAAGCCTTATGCGCGGGTCTAAAAAGGTATAGACCACGTCCACCAAAAAGTTCAGGAAGACGAATATGAGGGAGACGATGAGCAGATAGGCCAGCACCACCGGCCGATCCAGGCCGTGGATGGAATCGATCACCAGCTTGCCCATGCCGGGCCAGGCAAAGATGCTTTCGGTCACCACCGCAAAGGCGATGACATGTCCCAGCTGCATGCCGGTGATAGTCACCACCGGTATCAATATGTTCTTAAAGGCATGGACGTAGACCACCTTGTTGGTGGACAGCCCCTTGGCCTTGAGGAACTTGATGAAGTCTTGCAGCAGTACCTCCTGCATGCCCGCCCGCACCAGACGCACGATCAAGGCCAGATGGAAGACGGCGATGGTGAGCGCCGGCAGGATCAGGTGCTTGAGGCCGTCAATGGTCAGAATCCCCAGGCGGATGCCAAAGATAAGCTCGGTCTGACCCCGGCCCGAGCTGGGCAGCCAGCCCAGAATGACGGAAAACACCAGGACCAATATAATGCCCAGCCAAAAAACGGGCAGACTGATGCCCAAAAGCGAGCCGGACATGATGTTTTTGGCCAGCCAGGATTCGGGCTTCACCGCGGCGTACATGCCGGCCGGCAGGCCTATGATCAACGACAGGACTATGGCGCATAAGGCCAATTCCATGGTAGCGGGAATGCGTTCCACGATCAGGCCTAAGGCCGGTTTGTTGAAGATAAAGGACTTGCCCAGATCGCCTTGCAGGGCGTTTTTAAGAAAGGTGAAGTATTGGACGTGAAAGGGCCTGTCCAAGCCAAGATAGCTGCGCAGGTCTTCCACCTCTTTCTGGGTGGCCTCGGGCGGCAGGAGCATCTCCACAGGATCGCCGGAGAGATACATGATGGAGAATACCACCACGCTCACGCATAAGAGGACGACTATGCTTTGCAGCATTCTTCTTATTAAATAGCCCAGCATTAAGGCGCCTGTAGGGTATGTCCCCGGCCGCGCCAAGCGGCCGGGGACTGCGTATGGTTATTTCATGCTCATGTCGTAATACCAGAAGTAGTGATCCGCCCTGGGCTTCCAATTGAGTTTTTTGGACTTGGCGTAGAGGTCCACCTGGAAGTGCAGGGGGATGAAGGCCTGGTCCTTCACAAGGGCTATCCTCTGGGCTTCTTGCATGTATTTCAAGCGGCCTTTCTGATTCACCGTGGCGCTGGCCGCCTCGATCAGCTTGTCCACCTTGGGATTGGAGTAGCGGCCCCGGTTATAGCGGCCGTAACCCTTCTCTTTGTTATAGGTGTGGGCGATTCCGTCCAAGAAGGCGGATGCGTCGCCGGTGGCGCAGGACCAGCCAATGAGGAAGAAGCTGGCCTCGCGGCGGTCGGTCATGGGGAAGAAGGTCTTTTTGGGCAGGGCCTGCACCTTGATCTTGATCCCCAGCTTGGCCAGGCTGCTGGCCACGGCCTGGGCGATTTTGTCGTCGTTCACATAGCGGTCGTTGGGCGAGGAGATGGTGATCTCAAACCCGTTGGGGTAGCCTGCTTCCTTGAGAAGTTGCTTGGCCTTTTTGGGATTGTAGGCCGGGCGCTTGATGGTCTTGTCATAGCCGAAGACCGCCGAGGGATAGAACTGACCGGCCGGAAACGCCACCCCGTTCATAACGTGCTTAATAATAGCGTCCTCATTTATCCCGTAGTAAAGGGCCTTACGCACCTTCAGTTTGAGAAGAGGATTTTTGCCGTCCGGGCCCTTGGCTTTGGGGCTTTTCTCGCGGTCCTGGTCCATCTGCAGATAGATCAGGCGCAGGCCGGGCCGGGAGATCACCTCCACCTTGGGATCGGCCTTGATGCGGGCCACATCGAGCACCGGCATGTCGTCGATGACATCCACCTCGCCGGAGAGCAGGGCTGCGGTGCGGGTGGCGTCATTGGTCAGGGGCCGCAGCACGATCTCCTTGATCTTGGCGACGCCGCGGAAGTAGTTTTCATTGGCCACCAGGGTTAGATGGTCGCCCTTGATCCATTCCTTCACTTTATAGGCGCCGGTGCCGTTGGGCTTGTCCGCCTGGGCGTCGTCGCCCATCTTTTCCACATATTTTTTGCACATGATGTTGAGCTGGGCCAGCTTGCGGTGCAGGATGCCGAAAGGCTTGGGTGTGGTGAGTTTGATTTTGTGGGGGCCTAAAATCTCAACCGATTTGATCTGGTTCACCGTGGATTTGAAACCGGATTTGGCCCAGGTTTGACAACGCTTGATAGAAAAGGCGACATCCTCTGCGGTAAGCGGGGAGCCGTCGTGGAACTTTACGCCCTTGCGCAGATGGAATATCCAGGTGAGGTTGTCCGGGTTTTCCCATTTTTCCGCCAGGGCCGGTATCACGTTCAGTTCGCTGTCAAAGTTCACCAAGCCGTCGTAGATGTTGCTGTTCATGGAGTTGGTGGGAGTCTCGCTGTGAAAGTAGGGATCCAACGAGCGTGGTTCCGAGGCCGCGCCGTGGACCAAGGGCTTGGCCGCTTGGACCAGGGCAGGTCCGGCCAGCATCAGCCCCAGGGCCAGGGCCAGGCACCAAAAGACCCGTCTGCTTTTGCTCATAATCCTTCCTCCTAAGGGGTCATGTATTAAGGAACGATTGACTCTCCAAGCGCCCTCCACCCGGGGTAAGGACTGGGCTTGCCGGGTTGACCTGGGGCATGCGCCCCCTGGTGACCAAGCTCACCCGCGCACCGGTCTGGTGGCCGAACGCTTTAAACCCTATTGCCATGGCACGTTGAAAGGCCTTCGCCTTGATTACAGCCAAACACAAAACAGCCGTATTTGGCTATTATATATTTACATAAGATGCTTAGGTACTGGGGCTTTTTATGTGACTTGCCTTGCATCGTAAGCAGGCTTCACCTCCCAGCAAATTCCGCGGCAGCCGCCTTCTGGATATCCTCTGAAGCCAGATAATCGCAGGCAGTCAGGGCCAGAAGCTTGGCTGCGGTCAGCAGGGCCGCCTTACCCTGGGGACTTTGGGTGGCCTGGGCGAACTCCTCTGTATGGAGAGAGACTTGTTCCGGACAGATGGCCAAAAAGGGCTGAATCACCGGCAGCATTTGGCTAAGGTTGCCCAGGTCGGTGGAGCCCAGGCCGGTGGGGCGGTAGTCGGGCTCAATCCCGAGGCTGACCAGGTTCCGCCGCCAGACCTCCTCCAGGGTTTTATTGCGTTTCATGGGTTCCAGGGAAGGCGGCTGCACCGTAACCTGGCAGCGGCAGCCTGTGGCCAGGGCGGCGCCCTGGCAGCAGTCCTCAAATTTCCGATAAAGATCCTTAAGATGGTCTCTGTCCAGGGACCTTATGTAGTAGAGGCCGGCGGTGTAGTCGGGTATTACATTGGGAGCCTCCCCGCCGTGGGTGATGATGCCGTGCAGGCTGGTGTCAGAAGGCAGTTGCTGACGCAGGGCGCTGATGTTGTTGTAGGCCCCTACGATGGCATCCAAGGCGTTGAGCCCCTTCTCCGGCGAGGCCGCGGCATGGGAGGGGCGGCCGAAAAACTCTATTTTGGCCTTTATGCGGCCAAAGGAATCGGTCCCCAGGTGATTGTAGCGTCCGGGGTGGAACATGAAAGCCGCGTCAATATCTTGGAAAACGCCGGCATCCGCCAATACGGCCTTGCCGCCGCCACCTTCCTCAGCCGGAGTGCCCACCACCTGAATCGAGCCGGCCACTTGGGGCCAGGAGCGGCACAAGGCCACGGCCGCCCCTATGGAGGCGGTGG
>JASFOZ010000250.1:0-6541 GCA_050116255.1 Desulfarculaceae bacterium | reverse complement strand
AGCAATGAAGCATTTGATGCAGACCCTATACCAGACGGGATGCACCAGGGAGGCCCTTGATTCCATGCTCACATTTAGGGATTTCAACGACCTGATCGGCCTTGATGAAGTAAGAAAAATCGAGTCGTCGTACTATGAAACTATTTTTTGAGATTTAGCTGAGTACGGAAACTCAATCAAATTTGTTCTAGGAGACAACGTCCATGGGATTGACTCTGGTTCAAAAGATTCTGCAGCCCTTTGGCAACGGCTCCAGGCCTGAGCCGGGAGACATTCTGATCGCCCGGACTTCTGCGGTGATGATCACAGAGGGCCTCGGCCCCACCTATTTTGAAGAAGAGTTCCGGCTCCTGGGGAACCAGGTATTCGATAAGGACCGGATTGTCATGGTAATCGATCATTACTCCCCCGCCGCCACCATCAAACAGGCGGAGGTAAATCGAATAACGAGGGTTTGGGCCGCTTCCCAACGAATCACACAACTATATGTTAATTGCGGCCCGAACCCTCAAATCATGGCCGAGGAGGGATTTTTCCAGCCCGGTACGGTGGTGGTGGGAAACGACTCCCATACCTGCACCGGCGGCGCCTTCGGTACGCTCTCCCTGGGGGTGGGCACCACATCCATAGGTTGCGCCGCCGCCACCGGCAAGGTGTGGGTCAAGGTTCCCGAGAGCGTGAAGGTGACCTGGGATGGGGACCTCCCCCCTTTGGTGACGCCGAAGGATATGGCGCTTTTCGCCATCGGTGAGTTCGGGTCCAACCGCATGATCTACAAGGCCGTGGAACATGAAGGGAGTTGTATCCACAACCTGTCCATGGCGGGCCGCATGGCTTTGGCCAATATGTCCGTGGAGATGGGGGCCAAAATCGGGATTATGGCCCCGGACCAAAAGACCCGGGAGTATGTAAAACGCAACGTCCCGGAGGCGGTTTGGGATCTGAAGGCGGACCCGGACGCGGTCTATGAAGAGGAGTTCCGGTGGGATGCGAGCGCCTTGGAACCCATGGTCGCGGTCCCCCACCACGTGTCCAACGTGCAGCGGGTCAGGGACGTTGCGGGTATGAAGGTGGATCAGGCCTACGTGGGGTCCTGCACCGGCGGGCGCTACGAGGATATAGAGGCGGCGGCAAAGATCCTAAAAGGCAAAAAGATTCCTTCCGGAGTCAACTTGATCGTGTGCCCCGCATCCAAGTGGATATGGGAGAAGGCGTCACGGGACGGCACCCTCGCCGATCTCTCCGAGGCAGGGGCCATGGTGAGCTATCCTTCCTGCGGACCCTGCGGGGCGGCTCAGGGTGGATTGCTGGCCGCCGGCGAGGTGTGCATCTCCGCCACCAACCGCAATTTCAAGGGGCGCATGGGCAGTACCGAGGCCGGGGTCTATCTGGCCTCCCCCGTCACCGTGGCCGCCTCGGCCTTGGCAGGCGAAATCATCGACCCCAGAGACCTTTAAGGAGGGCATTGATGGATGAGATTCGGGGGAGGGTCTGGAAGTTCGGGGACAACATCAACACAGACAATATGTCCCCGCCCCAATATATAGCCCACGGAATAGAGGAGATCGCCAAACATTGCCTGGAGGCGGTCAGGCCTGAATTCCCGGTACAGGCGCAGAAGGGGGATATCGTGGTGGCCGGCACCAATTTCGGGACCGGCTCCAGCCGGGAAACAGCCCCCTCGGCCTTGAAAACCCTGGGTATAGGCTTGGTCATCGCCCAATCCTTTTCCCGGCTATTTTTCCGCAACTCCGTGGAAATCGCCCTACCGGTGATGATCTGCGAGGACATGCAGGCGCAGACCCAAGACGGGGACATCGTCTCGGCGCACCTTGCCACCGGTGTGATCCGCAACGAGAGCCGCGGCCTTGAGTGGAGCGCCTCGCCGATCCCCGAAAAGATGATGGAGATCTTGCAGGCAGGCGGGCTGGTGAAATTCATCATGAAAAAAGGTTGGTAGAAGAGACCTTTTATCCGTAACAAAAGCCCATTTTTAAGGAGGGAAAGGATGAAGACGCTTACTCGAAACACCCTGTTTATTTCTCTGGCAGCGATCTTTTTCCTGGCCATGTTCGGCGCCGTTTGTACGAAGGCGGCGGCGGAGACCAAAATGACCATGGCCAGCTTTTTCGCGCCCAAGACCAACCTGGAGGTGGCCTGCACCAAATTCAAGGACATGGTCGAGAAAAATACCGGCGGCGGCATCAAGATCACCTTTTACGGCACCGGCACCCTCTACAATCCCAAGGGGGCCCTTGCGGCCATCGCCAAGAACATGGTCAATATCACCTACCTGCATACGGGGATGGTGGCCCGGCGCTCCCCGGTGCTGGAGCTCATCGGCTCGTTCGGAGCCCAGGGGTGCTGGAAGAGCTATGATCACTACTTCCGTTTCATCGATAACCCCAAGGTGCACGATATCGCCTCCGCGGAAGCGAGCAAGCTTTACAATTCCAAGATCCTCGGTTTCTTCTCTTACGGCACCGGTCTTATCGCCTCAAAAAGGCCGATAAAAAAGGTGGAGGATTTAAAAGGGCTGAAAATACGCTCCTCCGGCACCGCCCAGGCCACGGTTTGGCAGGCCCTGGGAGCCGTGCCCACCGAACTGAGCGCCAAGGAAATGTATACCGCCCTGCAGCGCGGCACCATCGATGCCGTTAATACCGGTACCTCCCGGGTGCGCCGCAATAAGATTTATGAAGTGGCCCCCTACTTGACCATCGATCCCACCACCCCCCATGTAAGCTTTTTCTTCGCCATCAACAACACCGCCTGGAAAAAGCTCAGTCCGGGTGATCAGAAGGTGTTGGCTCAGGCCGCCACAGACGTAGAGCGGTGGACCCGGAAAATGGCGGAAAAGGAAAAAGAAGGCGACTATGCCTTTTTCAAGAAAAACGCATCTGAGTTGATCAAGCTTTCCGATAAGGAACAGACCAAGTTGCTCGACATCGTCTGTCCCCGGATAAAGGCGCTGTGCCAGAAGAGGCTGGGAGATCGTTTCCAAGAGCTTTGGGGACTGCTTGAGGCCAGCCGTTAAACTACACGCCCCCGGCGCGCCGGGGGCGTAACAGATCTTGGACCCCTGGAAAGCTTTTTCCGGGGTCCAGGATGGAAAAGAGGCCTTTTGGCAATGGCCCTGGATTTTTCCTTCACCGAGGAGCAGAAATTTTTCCGAAAGACCCTTAGGGACACGGTCAACCGGCTGATCATGCCCAAGGTGGAGGAGCTGGATGAAAGCCAGCAGTTCCCTTGGGACCTCTGGAGGGAGTTTGCGGGACTGGGGTATCTGGGCCTCAGGCACAAGCCAGAGTACGGCGGGTCTGATTCCGACACCATCACCCAGATGATCTTTTACGAGGAGCTGGCCAGGGGGTCCTGCGGGTTTTTGATGTCAGTGGTTTTTCAGGTCCTCATGGGGACCTATTTCATCGGCCGCTTCGGCAGCGAGGAGATCAAGCAGCGCATACTGGTGCCGGCGATCCGGGGTGAGAAGATCGCCACCATATGTTTTACCGAGGAGCAGTCGGGATCGGACCTCTCCGGGACAAGGACCCTTGCCACCAAGGTCAACGGGGGATGGCGGATCCACGGCAAGAAGACCTGGATAACCAACGCACCCATCGCCGATTTTGCCACGGTCATGGCCACGGTGGACCCCAAGCTGGGACTGAAAGGGCTCAACTTCTTCTTGGTGGAAAAAAAAGAGGGAAATAAAGACGGATTTGAAAGAGGCCAGACCCTGCCCAAGATCGGCGCCCGCTGCTCCACCACCGGAGAGCTCATCTTTGACAATGTATTCGTGCCGGACCAGAACTTCCTGGGGGAAGAGGTCGGCATGGGGGTCAACTATGCCGGTGAGATCCTCAATGAGGTGAGGACGACCACGGCCCTAACCGCCTGCGCCATCGCCAGAGAGGCCATGGAACACGCCAAGAGCTGGGCCAACATCCGGGTGGCCCATGGAAAACCCATAGGAGAGTACCAGCTGATCAGGGAGAAGTTCGCCAAGTTCTGGGCCTGGTACGAAGCCGCCCGGCACTATGCCTATAGGTGCGCTTGGATGATTCAAAACCAGATCCCCTGTTTGCATGAGTGCATGATGTGCAAGGTGTTTGCCACCGAGATGTGCATGGATGCAGTGGAGCAAGGAATGCGGATTCACGGCGGCAATGCTTACTGCACCGAAAACCCGGCCCAGAGGTACTGGAGGGACGCCAAGTTCCTGCTGTACGGCGGGGGAGCCCATGAGGTCCTGTGGGATTTTCTGGGTAAATCCTATTTAAAAAGGGACACCTTGAATGACTCTTTCTTATGAACTGGCCGGATACATAACCGGAACGAGCTATGAGGACATCCCTCCGGAGGTGATAGCAAAGGGCAAGAATTGCATCTTGGACAGCCTGGGTTGCGCCCTCTATGGATCTACCTTTGCCGCCGCCCGCATTGCCCGGGAGGTGACCTGCGGCGATCATTCGCCGATCTCGGGGGCCGCCGTCCTGGGCACCGCCAAGAGAGCCCCGGCCCGGACCGCCGCCTTTGTCAACGGAGTGATGACCCATGCGGAGGATTTCGATGACACCGTGGTATCCCTCAACGGGCATCCCTCCTGTGTGATGATGCCGGCCTCCCTGGCGGTGAGCGAAATCCACGGGGGAGGCGGCAAGGACTTTCTGACCGCCTATGCCGTGGGCTGTGAGATAGCCGGCAAGCTCGGCCATGCCATGGGTTCCGGCCATCACCGGCAGGGGTGGCATCCCACCGCGACCCTGGGGACTATCGGGGCCGCCGCCTCTGCGGCAAAGGCCCTGAACCTGAGCCAGGACCAGACCGCGAACGCCCTGGGCATCGCCGCCGCCAGCGCCTCGGGGCTTCGCATTAATTTCGGTTCCATGACCAAGTGTTTTCAGGCCGGAAACGCGGCACGCAGCGGAGTACTTGCCGCCCGCTTGGCCGGAAAAGGCTTTACCTCGTCAAAGGACGCCTTGGAGGGGGAGACCGGCTTTGCCCAGGCCTTTGGCGCCGATGGGGACCTGTCAAAGGTGCCCGGCAGCCTGGGAAAGGACTATGTACTGAGCCAGATCATGCTCAAGCCCTATCCATGCTGCGCCGGAACCCACCCGGCCGTGGATGCCCTGCGTAAAATCATGGACCTTAACCAAGGCATGGACCCGCAGGCTATTGAGCGTATAGAGGTGCAGGGACGGCCGGTCCTTAAAAACGTCTTGATACACCCTGATCCCCGGACTCCCTTGGAAGCAAAGTTCAGCATGGAGTACTGCCTGGCCGCCACCTTGGTCCAGGGATCTTTGGGGGTTGTCAGCTTTCAGGAAGACGCTCTCTTTGATCATGAGGTCGGAGCCCTTATGGAACAGGTCCATCTTATAGCCGATGAAAGTATGGAAGAGATGTCCAAGCAGCTCGGGGTCCTCTCCCCGGCCCAGGTGACCGTCCATCTCCTGGGGGGAGAGGTATGGACCGAGACGGTTTTGGAGGCAAAGGGAGGGCCTTCAAACCCCATGAGCAGGCAGGAGATAGAGGACAAGTTCAGGGAGTGCGCCGCCGGGGTGCTGTCGGAGGCAGGGATGGATAGGGTGCTTGAGATGGTCGCCGCCTTGGAAGACCTGGACTGCTTATGTGACCTGACCGCGGCCCTGGAAACCTCTGTGAATGAATAATCAGGCCGGCCTTGCTGCTGAGGGCCGGCGCCCCCAGGGAGGGAGCGATGACCCCCTTAGGCAGGGGGGAAAATCTTCCCAATGGGAATGCTTATGAGCGACAAGTACGCGGACATTGCCAAGAAGAAGAAAGAGTGGGAGCAAGGCCCCTTAAAAAAGGCCTTGGCCAGATTTCCTAACCTGAAACAGCCGCCCTCTGGTTTTTATTCGCCCCTGGATGTCAAGGAGTTCGATTTTCTGGCCAGGGTGGGTTTCCCAGGGACCTATCCCTTTACCGCCGGGACCTTTCCTTTTGATCCCATGGCGGAGATGGCGCGCACCGCCCCCACCCAGAAGAGCGACTCGGGCCTCACCCGTGCGGCCATGTACTCGGGTTACGGGGCGCCTGAAGATACCAGGGATTTTTACGAGCAGATGATCGAAAGGGGTTTCAGGCAGGGCCCCAACCTCGCCTTTGATCTGCCCACACAGCTCGGCTACGACTCGGACAACCCTGATATCCAAGGGGAGGTGGGCAAGGTCGGCGTGGCCGTGGACACCCTGGCGGACATGGAGACCATATATGAGCCCTACCAGGGGGAGCTGGACCTGGGAAGAATCGCCTCCAACTTCACCATAAACGCGCCGGCGGTATTTTTTATCGCCATGTACGCGGCCCTTGCCCAGAAACGGGGCGTCCCCCTGGAGAAGCTCCGGGCCACGCCCCAAAACGATATCCTAAAGGAATACATCGCCAGGGGGACCTATATCTTCCCCCCCGGGCCTTCCATGCGCCTGTTCCGTGATTCCCTGGTCTTTATCAGCGAGCACCTGCCCAAGGTGAACATCACCAGCATGGGCGGCTACCACATCCGCGAGGCCGGCGC
>JASFOZ010000249.1:0-6557 GCA_050116255.1 Desulfarculaceae bacterium | reverse complement strand
TGGGTCCGGTTGAAAAATTCATCTCTTTGTCTTCCTTGAGGCGCCCACTAACTTTAGATCACGCCTCTTCATTCCATTTATCGGTAGATTACATCGGTATCTTTAATAAATAATGAAGTCCCTGGTACGAGGTCTGCGGCAAGGCTATAATCAGAAAGCCGAAGGAAAATAAAGGTACCGGTTAGGGCTTTTGAGGGTTTGTTGGCCGTGATGACAAATAGCTTGAACCAGGAGCTGAAAGCGGGGCAGGTCCCCGCACAAACAAAAATCTCTGGTTTGCCGACACCGGGAATATTTGTTTTTGGATAAAGGATAGTTATGAGTTTGTCGCCTTCGCAGAGCGAGAATCGGGCCCTGAATCGAGTATGGCAGGACCAAAGGCCTGCCGCAGGCCCGGCACTGGATTTTACTTTTCCCTATTTCCCTGCCGCTTGGGTTATCTCTCAGGGGGATGCTTCTGCCCCCAGCCTCCAAGACTTGGCCGATGCTCTGGTCCAGGAATTGAAATGGCCTGAGTGGGTGCGTTTTTACTCCAAGCCCTCCCTGGCGGTGGTGGCTCTAAGCGCTTGGGCCCAGGCCCGGGGTCTGCCCAAGGGGGTGATGTGGATGGCGCCGGGAACCGGCCGGCCCTTTCAATCCGCCTCGCCCCAGGCCGGCGTGGCGATTTTACGCGGGGACTGGGCTCCTCTCAAAGAAACCATGCTGGCCGCCCAAGAGGAGGTGCGGGAGCGGGGGCAAATCTTGGTGCTTGATGAATCAGCCACGGGATTCCGACTGGCCCGGGGCGGGGCCCGGGAATATTTCGGACTGGAACCCGATGCGGTTGTATATGGGCCTGCCCTGGCCGGAGGCTTGGGATTTACCGCCTTGGCCGGGCGGGGAAAGCCGCCGGAACAGCCAGCATCAACTCCTGCGCCAGAGGCGCTGGCTGCGGCTGCGGCCATCTTGCCCCGGGCTGCGGCTGGCCTCAGCCAACATTTATCAGATTTGGGCCGCATCCTGGGGCTGGGGCTGGATTACTTTTCCCGTACCGCCGAAGTGAAGGGACAGGTGGAAAGGGAGGGGCCCTTGGCTATGCCCCGGCTGCGCGGCAAGCGGCTGTGGGCCTTTATGGAGCTGGCCAAAGAAGAGGGCCTGAGCCTGGCGCCCTTGGTCATGCTCGATCCTGACCTGGATCTCTCCTCAGCTCAGGAGTTGATATGGCCCCGTCTGGCCCGCGCCTTTGCCCGGCTAAAGGTCTTGCCTGAGGGAGAGAAAGCCCCCTTGGGCTGGCGGGATGCAGGCCAGCGCCTGAGTTGTCCCCAGGTAGATGAAATGCTTAAAGATATTAATATCAACCAGGACTAGGGCCTGATTATGAAGATAATTATGACCCCAAAACCATGCCTTCATTTGTTATTTTTCGCCTTGTGTATATTGGGGATTTTGAGCGCCATACCGGCCTGGGCCCAACCCAAAGAGCTGGTTCAGGTGGAGGTGCTGCACAGCCGGGACGCCTACCCCCAGGGCAGCAGCCACGCCCTGGCCCTTAGGCTGCGGATTGCGCAGGGATACCATATCAATTCCAACCAGCCTCAGGATGACAGCCTCATCCCCACCAAACTCAAGTTCCAGTCCCCGGCCGGGCTGAGATTGGGCGAGCCGAAGTTCCCCCAGCCAAAGATGCACAAGCCTGCCTTTTTGCCCCAGGCGGTGCCTGTGTATGGAGGCACCTTAGTCGTACGCACCAGGGTGACGGTGGGCGCCCAAACCAAACCCGGCCAGTACCGCGCCCAGGCCTTGATATCCTTTCAGGGATGTAACGACCAGATGTGCCTGATGCCTCAAGAAACAACCGTGTCCATACCTATTTCAGTGGTTCCGGCCTCGGCAAAGACCAAGCCCCTAAACCAGGATATATTCAAGGGCGGCTAACCCAAAGGCAGCTTGAGCGCAGGCGAATAGAGGCGGCCTTTACCGGCGTTGGGGTTTGAGCTTCCAAACCTCGTTTGCCGAAAAATGATCAAGATCTTGCGGCAAAAGGAGGAAGAGGGCTTATATTTAAGAATAGAGGCTGATGATGACCACAGACGCCAACAAAAAGCATCCCTGCCCTGACTGCCGCCAATGCCAGCATTGCTCGGAAACGCGCTGCCGGGTCTGCCGGGGCGGCGAGGGCGGGCAGTGCGGGCACAGGTTCTCTGGTATGAGCCTGGCTGAGCAGATCGCCATGTTTGAGTTGGTAAACCGGGGGCAGGCCCCGGAAGGCAAATACTGAAATCCTTCCTCGAGATATCCCTGCAAAAAGAATCTGTTGATGCCTTAAGCCGGGGGCCTATGATTGGCTTTGACGCTCCTGGGTTTTCTCTGCCAAGCGCTGTTTGCGGCGCTCTTTGGCCAGCCGGGAGCGGTTGATCTCTTCCGGCGTCTCCAATATGAGGGGCGGCGCCTGGGCGGGCTGGCCCTCAGAATCCAAGGCCACAAAGGTGAGAAAAGCAGTTGCGGTTTGGCGCCTCTCGCCGGTGCGGGGGGTCTCCGCCTCCACGTTCACCTCCACCTCCATGGAGCTGCGCCCCACGTGGTTCAGCCGGGCATGCAGAATGAGCACATCTCCGATGTAAACCGGGTGGTGAAAATCCAGGCGGTCGATGGAGGCGGTGACTGCGTTTTGCCCGGAGTGGCGTATGGCCACCACCCCGGCGGTGTTGTCGATCTGCTTCATCACCACCCCGCCGTGAACATTACCGAAATGATTGGCATCATGAGGCTGCATCTGCATGGCCAAGGTCACCATGCTGTCGGCCACTCTTTTTCCTTGCATCATTCCCTCCCGTTGGTCGCGGTTAGCGTAGCTGCATTATCACTTGTATCAGATCTGGTTTCTTGATTATGACCGGCATTTAACGTAGATTCCTGAACAAAATGTATAAGCCCCCGTCAATGAGGGGCGGGGTCCTCCTGTGTTGTGAGAAGGCTGATATCTGTAAGGCTATGCTGCCCAAGAAAATCATATGCTGGCTCCTTTGGCTGACCTTGGCGGCCCTGGCTTTGTATTGGAGCCTGGTGCCTTCCCTGAAGCAGGAGATTCTGGCCTCTTCCCAGTATAACAAGTGGAACCGTCACTGGGCCGGGGGGCAGGAGATCGCCCAGATTGACATGAAGACCGGCCTGTTGCCCACCAACCTGCCCGGCCCGGCGGACAGGTGGGCTGGGAGCAAGGCTCATGCCCTTTCCGTGGCTTTTACCGCCCCGCCGGGGAAATATTATCTGGAGCTGCTTTTTTTCGACAGCCACGAGTCCGCACCCCCCAAGTTGAGCCTGAGCCTGAATGGCAAAAAAACCGGAGAGATTCGCCTGCGGGCCGGCAAGGGGCTTCCGCCGCCTTATGACAACCCATCGCCTCTTTTAACCGTGCGGCATCCCCTGCGCCTGGACCGGCAAAACAATGTTTTCAGCATCACCAATGAATCCGGTTCCTGGGCCGCGCCGGCAAAGCTGAGGCTGACCCAGGGGTGGGATTTCAACCCCGCCCGGGCTGGTTATCTGCTTCTGACCAGCCCGCGCCGTCTCCTCTTGGTGGCGGCGCTGCTGCTGGGGGCGGTGTTTTTCAGCCTCTGGAGCCGCACCGGTCTCAAGGGCGCCCTGGCCTCAGTGGCCCTGCTGACGGTTTCCAGTTTGGCGGCCCTGGTGGCCGGCGAGTTTCTATTCCGTGAGTACTTGATACGCTTTCCCCAGGCCAGGCATTTGTCAGTTCAGAACACCCGCTCCCCCAAAGAGGCTGAGGGCGCCCGCCTTTCCTTTATCAAGATGATCAAGCCCCACCCGGACCTGGAGATTACCTATCATTTAAAGCCTGGCTTAAATGGTTACTTTGCCGGGCATCCCCTTAGAACCAACTCCTTGGGCATGCGCGGACCTGAGATAGACCCAGTAAAAAAGCCAGGGGTTTTGCGGATCATGGGTTTGGGCGACTCGGTTCTCTTCGGCTGGGGGGTGGCTTTTAAAGACACCTTGCTGGAGAACCTGAAAAGGGATCTGCAGGATAAGCTGGGGAAAAAAGTGGAGACCCTGAATCTGGCCTGTCCCAGCTACAACACCGCCGTGGAAGCGGCGGTCTATAAAAAAATAGGCCGGCCCCTAAAACCGGATGTGGTGGTGGTATTGTTTGTGGATAATGATTTTGACATGCCCTCCATGATGCTGGAGCCGGTGGAGCGCTGGGACCTGAGTAAAAGCCACTTGGTGGAACAGGTACGGCGCCGGCTGGCGCTCTACTGGCGCGATGCCCGCAATGAGCGGGACCGGGTTATGGTGAGGGACATGCACCTGGTGCCGCATCAACAAAAGCTAAAGGCCGGTTCTCCCGAATACAAACACTGGCAATCGCGCCTGGCGGCGTTTTACGAAAACATGGCCGGTCCCGGGGCAGTGATGGCCGGCTTCAAGGATTTGGCCCAGATGCTGGGGCAAGACAAGGCCTTGGGAATCGTGGTCTATTATCCCAATTTTCTGGGTCCGCCCAAACCGGAAGTGGCCCAGGCCTTGGAAGTTTGCCGGGCTGCTGGGCTGAAGGTAGTGGATATGGGGCCGGTGTTTGCTAAGTATCTGCACCAAAACGGCCTAGGGGGCTTGGCTGAGACCATCTGGGTGGGCCCCCGGGATTCCCATCCCAATGCCCTGGGGCATAGGCTCATGGCGCAAAAGGTCTTTGAGGTCATAAGCCAAAATCAGCCTTAGCCACGGGTTGCCAAAGGCCGGTATGGCCTTAGGCAATCCCCGGTTGGCCATTGCGTTTAGGTTAAAGGTATGGCAAGAGATTTTCTTTTGGGGTATAGGAGCCAAGACGCGTCGGGCTCATAGTTTGATCAGGTGACGGTGGGGTGTTTCGTGAACATTCTGGGAATATCAGCGTATTATCATGATTCAGCGGCCTGCCTGCTCCAGGAGGGGCGGATTGTGGCCGCAGCCCAGGAAGAGCGTTTCAGCCGCAAGAAGCACGACCATCGCTGGCCGGGAGCGGCCGTGGCCTATTGCCTGCAAGGAGCGGGGATAACCGCCGCTGACCTTGATTTGGTGGCTTTTTATGACAAGCCTTTTGTGAAGTTCGACCGCCTTTTGGAGACCTATGTTGCCTTCGCTCCGGTAGGCCTGCGCTCTTTTCTCCAGGCCATGCCCCTATGGATAAAAGAGAAGCTCTGGCTGCCCGAAATTATAAAAAAAGACCTGGGCTATACAGGCAAGATAGTCTTTCCCGAGCATCACCAGTCCCATGCCGCCAGCGCCTTTTTCGCCTCACCCTTTGAGCAGGCGGCGATCCTTACCTTGGACGGCGTGGGCGAATGGACCACCACCTCCTGGGGCCTGGGCACCGGCAACCGCGTAGACTTAAAGGCGGAGATTCACTTTCCCCATTCCCTGGGGCTTTTGTATTCCGCCTTTACTTACTTCACCGGGTTCAGGGTCAACTCCGGCGAATACAAGCTCATGGGCCTGGCCCCCTATGGGGAGCCCAAGTATGTGGATGTCATCCTAACCGAGTTAATGGACCTGAAAGAGGACGGCTCCTACAAGCTTAATCAAAAATACTTCAATTACTGCCAGGGCCTGACCATGACCAACCGCCGCTTCGCCAAACTGTTCGGCGGGCCGCCGCGCCGTCCCGAGACGGAGATGAGCCAGCGGGAGATGGACCTGGCCGCCAGCGTACAGAAGGTCACCGAAGAGGTTGTCTTGCGCACCTGCCGCCACATCCATGGCCAGACCCAACAGAAGCGGCTGGTATTGGCCGGCGGTGTGGCCCTGAACTGTGTGGCCAACGGCAGGGTGCTGCGCGAGGGCCCCTTTGAGGATATCTGGATTCAACCTGCGGCCGGCGATGCCGGCGGGGCCTTGGGTGCGGCCCTATTCGCCTGGCATCAATATCTGGGCAAGCCCCGGCAGGTTCAAACCGGCTTTGGCGTGCAGAACGGCTCTTACCTGGGCCCCGAATTCAGCGAAGATCAAATAGCCGGGTTTCTAAAGAGCCAAAAGGCGCGGTTCCGCAAGCTTTCCTGGGAAGATCTGCCCCTGGAGGTAGCCAAAATCATGGCCCAGGACAAGGTGGTGGGCTGGTTCCAGGGGCGTATGGAGTTCGGCCCCCGCGCCTTGGGCGGCAGATCCATCTTGGGGGACGCCCGCAGCTCCACCATGCAATCGGTGATGAATCTAAAGATCAAGTATCGGGAATCCTTCCGGCCCTTTGCCCCCTCGGTTTTGGGGGAGCGCATTCAGGACTATTTCGAGCTGGACCGGCCCAGCCCCTACATGTTGCTGGTGGCCGGAGTGCAGCCCCGGATAAGACGGGATATGAGCCCAGAGGAACGCAGTTTTTTTGGGATCAAAAAACTCAATGTGGTGCGCTCCGAGATTCCGGCGGTGACCCACGTTGACTACTCGGCCCGCATCCAGTCGGTTCATGCTGAGACCAACCCTTTGTATCACCGGCTGATAAAGGCCTTTGAACAATTGACCGGCTGCGGGGTGATCGTCAATACTTCCTTTAACGTACGCGGCGAACCGATTGTCTGTTCGCCTGAGCA
>JASFOZ010000248.1:0-6561 GCA_050116255.1 Desulfarculaceae bacterium | reverse complement strand
CAGCTCATGGCCGGCGACGTGCGCCGGGTGCTGAGGGAAAAGATGAAGACTATGGCCAAAAGGCCCCAACCCCTGGCCGCTGCCCCGGCCCCTCCCCAGAGGGAGCAGCTCTTTGAGTACCACCTCTACACCCTCAGCCGGCCTGTGGACATAGCTGACCGCCAGTCCAAACAGGTGGAGCTATTAAACGCCGGCCGAATCCCGGTGCAAAAGCAGTATGTGATCGATTCCTCTTTCAACCGCTATCGCCGCCGTCCTGGCAGCGATATCCAAAACCTGAAGGTCGAGGTGAGCCTCGGCTTTGTTAACCAGAAACCCCATCTGGGCCAGCCCCTGCCCGCCGGAGTGGTCCGGCTGCATAAGCGTGACTCCCGGGGCGCCCTCCAATTCATCGGCGAGGACCGCATAGGTCATACCCCCGAAGGCCGCCCCCTTAAACTGTTTCTGGGAAGCGCCTTTGACCTGACCGCCACCCGCAAGCTCATTGACTACAAAAAGGTATATGGCAATGAGCGGGAGCTGGCCTGGCGCATTGAGGTGCATAGCGCCAAGGAGATCCCGGTTAAGGTCAAGGTGGCCGAGCGCATACCCGGCCAGTGGAAGATACTCTCGGAGAGCCACCCCCACACCCGGGACTCGGCCCGTCTGGCTGTGTGGCTTTTGGAGGTCCCGGCCAAGGGCAAGGTGCAGCTGGACTACCGGGTGCATGTGAAGTAGGCCCTCAGGGAACAGTCCTTCCCGTATTTGACCTTGGCAAACAACCGGCTAGGGGCGAATGCCCAGGGTCATGGCCAAGAGCAGGGCAAAGGCGCTGGCCACGGCCAGGCGCGGATGAGAGCTTATCAGCCACCGGCTGGAAACATAGGCCAGCACCCCAGAGGAAGCCGCGACCATCAAGAATTTTAAGGTTGCGGGTACGGCGGTCAGGGGAAACAGGATTAACTGGGCCGTCACTACAAAGACGTAGTGTGACAGATAGATGTTGTAGGAGTTGGCCGCCAAGCTGCGGTCTCTGGCATTGGGATGATTCCAATATCTCAGGCCCCAGGCAAGCGACAGGCCCAGACAGGCGGCGCAAAGGAAATTGAGTACAAAGAAATACACTGGCGCGTAAATGCCCTTGAGCTCTGGCGGGGCGGAGCGCAACAGAGTGACGGCCACTAAAAAGGCCGCCAGCAAAAGCGCAAAAGACACCATCCAAGTCTTGAGGTTCCCTGGAAACCAGCCCCTCTGGATCCATTTGTTCCTATAGGTGATCACCCCCAGCCCAAAGTAGATAAGATAAAAAAAGAACCTGGAAGGGCGGAACTGGATGAGGTTGCCCAGGCTGAAAAACGGCTCCGGGTTATGGAGCTTGGGGGTGAGGGCCATCATCAGCCCCACGCTGGGAAACGAAAGCAGGGTGGTCAGGCCGCCTATGCAGAGGAGCATAACCAGGGTAGACCTCGCGGTGGCGGACCTTTTCTCCCAGGCCTTATCCGGGGCGTCCAGCCACTCTCGCCCCAGGGCATAAAGAAGAGCGAACCCCAAAAAGAACAGCAAAAGCAGGGATAAAAACCACATGTAGCGCTGGTAGAATTGGTTGCTGGCCATCAGCTGATTCAGTGACGGGATGACGCCCACATTGAACTCAAGCGCCTTGTGCATAAGTTCCAGCCACAGGTCCCCATAGCTTTGGCTCAGACTGAGGCCATTTCGGGTGTAATGATATATAAGGGGTAAAATGGGGCAGATGGTGAGTATGCATACCAGCCAGGGGATGCCCAGCCGTTTGAGCTTTCCCACCAGAAAACCGCTGACACCCTTTTTTTGCAGGTTGGGCAGGGCGAAATAACCGGCAATGTAGAAAAGCAGGGGCATGGCAAACACGTCGCTAAAGGCCGAAAGCCCCTGGGCCAAGAAGCTGGCCTCGGACTCGGCCACGGGCCACCAGTTCAGGCCGTTGTAGGCATTGGCCGAGTGCTCCACCACCACAAACAGCACCAAAAGATAGCGAAGATTATCGAAAAATATCAGCCGCTTTCCCGGCAGCGTGTCGCTTCCTAAATCAGGAAGGGAACCCTGGCCCTCTCGATTTTGCGCGCGATATTCCATTTATGCCCCTTTTTCACTTCGCTTGAGCGGGTAAGTTTAGCTTCCAGCCGAATCCAGGCGTCAGGGTTCCGGGACTTGCGAAACAGCCTTAGTGTTTCCGGTAGAGGGCTCGCCCCAAGGCAGACCCCTGCTTGCCGGGGCGATTCCATGGCATTAATGGCTTTGTGCAGCCAGGACAGCCCTCTGGTTAGCGGCTGGTTTATGCCGGCGTACGGGCATCTGCTTTTTGTCCGGCGTTCTCACATCATCGTCGTCGAAGACACCTGCGGCGGCCTCCCGGTGACAAGCGGCGCAATTGGAAAAAGAGCCTATTGACTTTCCTCCCTTGTCTTCGTGCTCATGCCGGATATAGGGGATTTCCGTGATCCGCAGGGGAGCCCGGCCATCCAGGCTCCACAGTATATTTAGGGCCAGCCTGGCATCTGTATATTCGGCGGCGTGGTTCATCAAAAAGTTGGAGATTATCTGTCTTTGTAGTTCCCCCATATCCACCTGCTCGCCGAAATGGTTATCCAGGCCGGTCATTATCTTGCGCCAGCTTTCAGCCGGCAGTAATCCCGGGTGAAAGGGGCTGTGGCAATCTCCGCATCTTTCTTTGTATATTTGGTTGGTAACCGGCCCCAGGTCGTTAGGCATGAAAAGAGAATGTCCGCTGAACCAAAAAATGGCCATGGATATGGGCACAATGGCCAACTCCCAAATCATGGTGCGCTTCATGGGCTTTAATCCTCTGATCCGCCAAGCAGCTCAATCGTCTCTTCAACTCAACCAACTTCTTCCAGCCCAACTCTGCCCTGCGCCCCTTCAACTGCGCGCCTTGGTTTCCCAGTGGAAGTCCCGGGAGGTCACCACGTCCTCCATACGCCTGAGCCGGCGCTCCAGATTCTGATAGGTGCGTTGAAGGCGGTTCAAGGCCATGCTCCGGGAGCCGGTGTAGGAGCGGTAAAACTCCTCTTCAGCCTCGCTGGCCGGGCGGATCACAGGAGCGGGTTTTAGTATCAGCCCCAGAATCAGATACAGAAGCCCCACCGGCCAGAACCCGGTGAAGATGAAGGCGACCAAGGTCAGAATCCGCACCCATTTCACGGACAGGTCGAAGTACTCGGCCAGCCCCCGGCAGACTCCCAGGACCAGCCCATGCCGGGACCGGTAAATGCCCTTTCTGCTGCTGAATTCATTTAACCGCATTTTTATCCTTCTTCCTTTTTGTCCCGCTCAAGCAGGATAGTCTCCAATGATTCGATACGCTCTTCCATACGGGTGAGCTGCTGGTGAAGCTGTTGAATAATCCGGGCCTCGTCTTCGTTCTCCTCGCTCCGGTTTTTCCCAGACCCTTTGATGGTCCGGAATATTGCATAAGCCAGGCTGGCCAGCAGCAAGAGCACCATAAAGACGAACCCGAAAACCAAGCTGAAAAAATGCACTTTTCACCGTCTCCCCGTATGGCGCAGCCAGGATATTGCATCTTTGATAACCGGCTTTGTCTCAGCGGCCCAAACCGGTTGGCAGCGCAGGTTAAGGATATCCGCTCCGGCAAAATTCATCTGCTCTGTTCCCGTCCCGGCGCCCAGGTTTGTCCAGCGGCGCCGCTCTTTGGAGCTGTTTCCAGCTTGTCAAACAGACCCACTGCCGTCAACACCTTCTCGGACTCAGTTTCCCCCCGGCTGGGGAATGGGCTGCGGGCTGATGGTAAAGAAGAGGGCCCTGATTGCAGCGTGTCTTCTTTTTTGGGCTCGATACCAAGCCCAGGAGCGCGGCTGCAGATGATAGCCGACATCGCCAAAAGGGGGCTGAGGGCTCCGAGCATGGGGTCTCTCCTTCACCTGATGGGGCCTAGGAATCGGTGCTGCGGCCCTGGTCTTCGCCGCCGGCCTGGCGCTTACGTTCTTTCAAGGCTTCGAGTTCCTGTTCAATCTCGTCATCCCCCTGTAGGCGTCCGAACTCCTGTTCCAGAGAAGAATCACGGCCAAAATTCACCAATTCAGCCTCGGCCTCCATGCGCTCCACCCGGTTCTCGAAATGAGAAAAACGGGTCAGGACCTCTGCGGAATCGGCCCGGCGAATGTCCTGTTGCGCCTTCCTCACCTGGCGGGCCTTGACATGGCGTTGCACCAAAAGACGCTGCTTCTCCCTTACGGAGACGAGCTTTTGCTCCAGCTGGGTGATATCGTCCTGGTAACGGTCCACCAGGGCTTTGCACTCCACCAGTTCCGCCTCCAAGTGTTGAGACCTTTCCTGAAGCCGCCTTTTTTCCATTAAGGCCTCCCGGGCAAGGTCTTCCCGCCCCTTGTCCAGGGCCAACTCCGCCCGTTCCTCCCAGGTGCGGGCCCGGTCCATCACTTGGTCCAGCTCCCGCTGTACCTTCTTGGCCTCGGCCATGGACCCGGCGCAAGAGGCCTTGATCTCCACCAAGGTGTCCTCCATCTCCTGGATCATCAAGCGGATAAGCTTTTCCGGGTCCTCGGCGCGATCCAGCATGGCGTTGATGTTGGAGCTGATAATATCGCGCATACGGCTGAAGATTCCCATTTGGTTCCTCCTACATATTTTACTTGCCCCAAGGGGCTGTTCGTCATGGCCCTGGACAAAGCAATCAGCAGGCCAAAATGAAGTTTTTATGTAAATAGCTTTAGATATGAACAAGTTATGCGTATTAGCCTAACTTGAAATTCCAGGATCATTTGTTATAATAAGACTAACTAATAGCTTTTTTGACTAATTATTGGTTTTTTAGTCTATGGAAAAATCCACATCACCCCCAGAGGCCTTGGGCCAGAGCGAGGCCTTTTTGGCCTTTATGGAAAGGCTTTCCCTGGCGGCCAAGGTGGACAGGCCGGTGCTCATAATCGGCGAGCGCGGCACAGGCAAGGAGTTGGCCGCCGCCCGCCTGCACTACCTATCCTCCCGCTGGCAGGAGAGCCTGGTCACCTTAAACTGCGCCGCCCTGGCCCCATCCTTGATTGAGGATGAGCTGTTCGGCCACGAACCGGGTGCCTTTACCGGGGCCCAAGGCAGCCGTCAGGGCCGCTTTGAGGCCGCTCACCAAGGCACCCTGTTTTTGGATGAGCTGGGCATCATGCCCCCCACGGTGCAGGAAAAAGTCCTGCGGGTGGTTGAGTACGGGTCTTTCGAGCGGGTGGGCGGCAGCCGTTCCATCCAGGTGGATGTGCGCATCCTGGGGGCCACCAACCAAAACCTCAAAGACCTGGCCCAGGGGCAAAAGTTCAAACAGGACCTCTTGGACCGCCTGAGCTTTGAAGTGCTCATGATTCCGCCCCTGCGCCAGCGCGGCGGCGATATTCTGTTGCTGGCCAATCACTTCGCCGCCCGCATGAGCCACGAACTAGGCCGCAGCCAGATGCCCACTCTCAGCCCCGAGGCCATGTCTGAACTTATGGATTACTCCTGGCCGGGAAATGTGCGGGAGTTGAAGAACGTTGTGGAGCGGGCCGTGTACCGCAGCCAGGAGCCGGTGATTAAGTCAGTGGAGTTCGACCCCTTTGCCGCCCTGGATCTATCAGAGACGGCAGGGCGGCCGCCTGCAAAAGAAATCAAGCCAGACCCGCCCCAGGCCTCCTTTAAGGAGGCGGTGCTAGGATTTGAACGCAGCCTGCTCCAGGATGCCTTGCACAAGGCCCGGTTCAACCAAAAGCGGGCAGCCCAGGACCTGGGGCTGACCTACCATCAACTGCGGGGGCTTCTGCGTAAGCACGGCGGCCTGGATAATCTGTTATCCTAGACGGCAAACCAAGGTTTTTCCGGATTTGAGATAGCCTCGCGCCCGCCGCCTTGGCGTTGCTTTGGCCGGGCTGTTATTATTCACCCTACTTCATCAGGAGGGGCCCCATGACAGCAGCATCAGTGGATGATCTCCGTACACTGCTGGTGGATTTTGTGGCAGAGTATCCCGCCCGCAGCGGCCAGCCCGCCATATGGCGCAGACCCTTGTTGGCCACCGCCCGGGCAGACCAGCGCTTTGAGATCCTCACCCGCGTAGCGGATGCTGAGCACCTGATGCCCTGGGAGCTATTGGATTCAGCCCAAACCGTGGTGGTGTTCTTTATACCCTTTACCCAGGAGCTGGCCCAGGAAAACACGCCGGGCAAGTTTCCCAGCCGTTCCTGGGGCCAGGCCTATATATCCACCAATGAGTTGATCGGCCACGCCAGCCAAGCCATCAATGATTATCTGACCGGCCGAGGCCATCAGGTCTCTCTGACCCCGGCCACCCATAACTTCGACCCCATAAGGCTGGTGAGCCGCTGGTCCCATAAGCACCTGGCCCATTTGTCCGGCCTGGGCCGGTTTGGCCACAACGCCCAGCTGATAACTCCGGACGGGTGCTGCGGCCGTTTGGGCAGCCTGGTGACTGACGCCGATCTGGGCGATCATCCCTTGGTGCATCAGGATGAGCTTTGCCTGCACCGGCTGGGACAGCGGTGCCTGAAGTGCGCTCAGCTATGCCCT
>JASFOZ010000247.1:0-6568 GCA_050116255.1 Desulfarculaceae bacterium | reverse complement strand
GATTTAATCTTGAGGTGCCTATGGCATAAGCACCTCAAGATTCTTCCGAATTAATCCAATTAGTTAAGTTTGTATTTTTTTAGTGCGTTCTCGTCTAATTCCACACCCAAACCAGGGGCGGCTGGCACCTGAACAAAACCGTCTTTTACTTGGGTCGGTTCCTGATATATTTTGTCATACCAAGGCATGTATTCAAGGAATTTCGCGTTACTTGTCGCGGCCAAAAGGTGTATCGAAAATTCGTGAAAAAGATGGCTGGTCACAGGAATATTCCAAGCTTGTGCAAGGCCAGCAATTTTCATCCATTCCATAATGCCGCCGGCCCGCTGAAGGTCAATTAGAAATATGTCACCTGAATTCTTAGCTACAAGCTGACGGAAACCATATTTAGTACATGAAGTTTCGCCGATGGCAATTCGTACATCTAAGGCAGCCGCAACCGTTGCCAGTTGGCTTGAATCGTCACTAGCCAATGGATCTTCAAGCCAATAAACATCGTAGGGCTCAATCTTGCGGCCAATGTTTATGGCTTCACTGGTATCCCATGCCCAGTTGGCATCAACCATGATTTTGACATCTTTACCAACAGCCTCACGGACGGCCTTCAGTCGCTCGATCTCTACATCGAATTCTTTGTCCCCCATGTTCATCTTTACTGCTTTAAATCCTTGCTCCACAAGGAGCGAAGCATCTTTTTGCAGTTGATCCATGCTCCAACTGCGGAAAAGCATATGACTGGCGTATGCAGGTACTTTGTCACGAACCTGTCCGAGTAATTGCGCTAATGGCATATCTAATGATTTGGCGCGAAGCCCCCAGATTGCCGTATCAATTGCGGCCATAGCATAAATAGCATATCCTGTATGCCCCATGTGCCTAGTAGCTCCGTAGAGTTTATCCCATAGTTCAGCCGGTCTAGAAACATCATGGCCGATTACTAGGTCTTCCAAATCGCTGATACTGGCGACTAATGAATTTACTCGCTTGTCATTCCAGGCGAAAGCAACACCAAAAGCATCTAAACCATCATCAGCAAATAAACGCACGACGACTGGATTAATCCTTTCTTTGAGTTCTTGTCTTCCTCCCCTAAAAGGACGGTCCAATGGAACTGAAAGCGGTATTATTTGCATTTTTGAAATTTTCATAACAGTTACTCCTTTATTTGTTCCGCTTATTTTTTAATTTGTCGAAGTTTACACATGTATCGTCACATTAGGCTGTGCCTGACCAAAAACGACCACGCATTTATGAATACATATAATTACAAACTTTATTTTAGTTTCGGCCTTGCGTCCCAGACGATTATCAGGCCCAGGGTGATGCCCGCCAGAACCAAATCCTTGATGTTCAATCTGGACATTGCGCACCACCTAGGACTCATCAGGCCTTGTTTAAGTTTCACTCGTTTTTTGCTCCACTCCTCGGCTAATGCAGAAGCTCCGCCAGGCAGGCGGTGTCCGGGCAATCCTCCAGGTGTCGCACGGTTTCGGCGATTTTATCCAGGGCTTCCGGGGCCAGGGTCCGGGCCGCCAGGGCGGCACATTTGTGGAATTTTTCCTCGACCTCCTCGCCGGTCATGGGATTTAAGGGATTGCCCTTCACACGCTCCACCCGGGCCGTTAGAACCCCTTGGCCGGAGACACGCACCTCCACCTGGGAGAAGCCGATCTCGCGCCCGCAGAGGCGCTCGATCTCGGGGTCGACCTTCACTTGGATCTTCTCTGCCAGCCCGAGCACCTGTTTATTTTGCAGGGCCTGGGGGGTGAAGTCGTTCAGGAACAGATCGCCCTTGGCCAGGGCCACGGCCACGCAGTAGGGCAGGGAAAACTGGGCGTCCGGGATGCTTGAGGGTCTCTTTTTGGACTCCAGGGGCTGGCAGACCAGGTTATCCGCCGCCTTGTTCACCCTCACGGTGATCTCTTCGATATCACCCGGGTCCAGATGGTGGCGTGATCCTATCTCCAGGGCGCCGGCCGCGGCGGAATGGATCACCTTGCAGCAGGGAAAGGGTTTAATGCTGCAGTTGCTGACCTCAAAGCGCTCGCCCAGCCCGTTGGTGACGGCGGCAGGGTCGAAGCGGTTGCCGTGATAGGCCGCGAAATACCCCATTCCGCCTTCCAGGGCCTGGTGGGGTCCGTTCACCCCGCGCGAGGCCAGTATGGCGGCCATGAGCCCGGACTGGGCGGTGATGCCCTGCATCACGCGCACCATCAAGGTGCCCTCTGTAATGGCCTGCTGGGTGCCGGCGGCCAGGCAGTTGGCAATGCCCAAAGCGTCGAGAATGCCCTGCTCGTCCAGGCCCAGGAGCCGGCCGGCAGCGGCTGCAGCTCCGAATACGCCCAAGTGCCAGGTGCTGGAGATGCCGCTCAGGTTGGGCTGCCGCTCCAGGGAAACGCCCAGGCGGGTCATGATGTCTATGCCCCCGGCCACCGCGGGGATCAGCTCCCGGCCGGCTATGCCGCCCGTCCATTCGGCCACGGCCAAGCAGGCAGGGACCACGCTGGCGCCGCTGTGCATGACCGCAACCTCGTGAACCTCGTCGATGTCCCGGGCCCGGGAGGCGACGCCGTTCACCAGCGCCGCCTGGGGGGCGGGCACCTTTTGGTCAAAGCCCCATATGGTGCTTTGGGGGGCGCCCGCCCATTCCTCGCTCAGGCCGCGCAGAATGGAAATCCCCTCGGCGCTGGTCCCGGCCAGGGCGCTACCCAGGGTGTCCAAGATAACGGATTTCGTGGCTTCCACCGCCCGGGGGGGCATGTCCTCTAAATCAAGGCCGGCCACGAAATCCGCCAGTTTCTGCGTAATGCCCATCAAGTCCTTCCCCCTCTTCTCTCCCCGGATCTCAAGGGCCTGGTAGCGCCCTTGATCCGGAGAGAGGCTGCCTCGGTTAGAATTCCTGCAATTTCTGAGGCCTGGGGGGAGAGAGCTTGGTGTCCATGCCCAGCATGTCGGCCACCTTCTTGTACCCAGGTTTCAGGTCGTATTCATCCTTGTATTCCTGGATCATGGGGATGCCCCAGTTGTGGGCCTGCAGGTGCTTAGTGCCGGCGATGAAATCCGGCAGCATCTCGGGGATCAGGGTGAACAGGATCTCGTCATCCTGGGCCGCCGCCAGCCGGCGGTCTCCCTTGCAGGGTATGGCCACCGTGCACTCGTGGGTCTTGATGGCCGGGACCACGGAATACACACAGGCCGCGTGTCCGGAAAGCTGACAGGTCAGGTCCTTGCCATCGATCCAATTACGCACGATTATCAATTGACTGGTCATCATGCCGTTGACGTGCATCAGGATGATGTCGGGCATGAAACTACAGGTGGCGATGGGCGCGGAGACGATGCCTTGGTACAGGCCGTGGTCGAAATGAGGCATGTTCTCGCACCATTCCTTGGCCCCGTCCCTATCGCGCACGCTGTCCGGATAGCGGTGGTGTCCTTCCAGGAAAAAGGGCGAGCGCACCGCGAAACCCAATCCTTCGGCCGGCTCGAAACACCACAGGTCTTCCAGGAACATGGCGATGGTCCAGCCGTCACGCTGGGATTTGGCAAAGGACTGGCAAAGGGCGAACTTGTGGCCCCAATCCCGGGTGGGGATCTGAGCGTCCTCGGGAACCTCGTCCTTGCTTTTGAGCATCTTCAGCCCAATGGGGTGCACCCGCATGCGCAGCCACATCTCCAGTTCGGTACCGAGTTCGTGAACTTCGTCTAGCGTTATCATCTTTTTCTCCTCGCTCATCCACTTCAGCTGGTTAGCAATATCAAGCGTTGTCACAATCAGAACCGGTGAATACGTACTTTCAGATCGCTGTCACTCGCTGCGCAGCCCTTGGGCGTTCTTGGCTAGAAACTCCACTGCCTGCTCATGGTGCAGTTTGAAGATTCTCCTTATCTCTCCCAGATCGCGCTCCTTGTACGCCTCCAGCATCAGCCTGTGTTCGCTGTTGGATTTTTCCATTCTGGGGACAAAAAGGGTGATGGTCTGGAACCAGCGCAGCATCCTGGAAACATCCAGGTAAATGTCGTTTAACCTTTTATTTTCCAAGGAAAATACGATTTGATTATGGAAATTTATATTGATTTCCCTGTAGTTGCCTACGTCGCTTTTTTTGAGGGCCAAGTCCATGTCCGTGATGAGATTTTCTAAAGTTCCCAGAAGGCTTTCATCGCCATCGAGGGATTTTTCCGAAAAGGCATGACACTCTATCAAATATTTCACATGGTATGATTCAGACAACTCACGGGGAGTAAGCGCCACTATCTCGCGCCATTTGTCATTGGCTCTTTTTTTCTTCACTAGTCCGCGTTTTTCCAGGGCGAAAAGCGCCTCGCGCACCGGCACCCTGCTCACCCCCAGCCTGGCGGCTATCTCCCTTTCCACCAGCCGGTCGCCAGGCCTGAAATTACCGGCCATTATCTCTTCTTCCAGTATTTCCAGCACCTTTTCCGACACTTTCATGTAGGGGGCCTTGTCAATGGTCATGGATGCCTTTCCTTTACACTCGCGTCAAACGCTTTGACTTCAGTGGGCGACGTCCAATTTTCCAATTCGCGAGTCATTGGTTTAACCGGCAACTACCATTACTTTTTTATTCGCTTACCTTATTGGTATACCACGGTATACCAATAAGGCTTTTACTGTCAAGCGATTTATTTTTAACCTTCCATTTTGCTTTAAAGATAAATATCGGCGCCCATCGATAACGCCAAAACGGGTCTTTTAGGATCGATTACACAGCCTGCCATCCGTTGATTGTGCTTTCCATAGATTTCCCCATATGCCACGCCGCTGATGGGCACTATTCCTAAAAGGGATGCTCCAGGCCCAGCCTTTGGGCCGGCTTGATCAGCTCATGCACCGCACCGTGTTCGCGGCCAAGGGGATGCCGTGGGCCGTGAACTCCCGCCAGCCCACACAACAGTCCGGGTCAATGGTCATGAAGGAATGGCAGGTGCCCTGTATCCCGCTCTCGTCCTTCTGGTAAAGGCTCTTGATGTTCATGGTCCAATTGCCGCCCCCCAACAGGGAGTGATCCTGCCCATTTGCGATGGACACTACATCAAGCACGTTGAATTGCGTCGCCAAGGTGATCCCTTCCCGCAGAGGAGAAGCAGCCCAAGGCGACATGGACACCCTTATCACGCCGCCGGCTATGCTGGTGGTGATGGAGCACAATTCATCAGTGGCGATTTTTACCCGCCGTTCTTTTGCCCAGTGATGCTTGGAAAAATTTCACTTGACAGAGATGGTGTGCTGGGAGTAAAAAATGTAAAAAATAATTCAAAATAAATTAATTGGAATAAATATTACATTTAATTCCTTCACCTTGGATGCTCGGCCTTTTCATGCAACCAGTTAAATTAACATTAAAAAATACGGTTGCACACTGCCGGGCCCAGGCGAGGCCCAAAGAAGGTCCGAGCGTCTGGAGAAAAAGACATGCAAATTGAGCTTGATGAGAAACAAGAGGTGCGGGCCATGGACCTGCACCGGAAATCATTGGTGCTGGACGATCATTCGGATGTACACCTTGATGTCATCAGATCCCGCGGCAGGGGGGAAAACAGGGTTTTTGAACGGCGTTTTTTTGAACGCTGGAAAGAAGCAGGCCTAAACGCCGTGGTACTTGGCACCGTGGCCAAATTCGGACCGGAGGTATATCCCTACCGCGTGAGTCCGGTGCATAATTTCCTACTCATGGCCGATGCCATTCACCAAGAAATCCTGGAAAGCCCTGATCATTTCTTCCCCATCCTGGAGCCGGACGACATGGCCCGGGCCCAGGAAGAAAAGCGCATCGGCCTCATGCTGGGCCTGGAGGGCGCCGAACCCCTGGAGCAGGATCTGGGTTTTTTGCGCTGTTACTTCCGCTTGGGCATGCGCGTGATGAACCTCACCTGGCACCAGCGCAACCAAGTGGCCGACGGAGTGGCCGAGCCGTCCAATTCCGGGCTGTCCAATTTCGGCCGCGAGGTGGTGAGGGAGATGAACCGGTTGGGGATTTTAATAGATGTCTCCCATTTGAGCACGGCAGGTGTGAAGGATGTTTTACAGCTATCCACCCAGCCGGTGGTGGCCTCGCACTCAAACGCCAAGGCGGTTTGCCCGCACCAACGCAATCTGGACGACGAGCATATCAAAGGCATTGCCGAAAAAGGCGGTGTAATAGGGATCACCTTTTTAGGGCGGTTCGTGGCTGATGAAAAAGCCACCTTGTCTGATGTTTTGGACCATGTCGATCACATGGCCGAATTGGTTGGCCCGGCCCATTTGTCCGTGGGGCCTGATTTCACGGACAACTGCGCCGATATGATCATATCCGCCCGCCGGGTGGCCGGTCCCGGCCAGCCGGTGGACGATACTTCCATTCCCTATGCCGAAGGATTGGACGAGGTCACCAAGCTTCCCAATTTCACCAGAGGGCTGGTTTCACGCGGCTATAGCGACAACGATATCCGGGGGATTCTGGGGGAGAATTATCTGCGCGTATTCCGGGAAGTTTATGAAGGGGCTACGGGCCAAGCCTAAGGTTTGGGATTCATCAAAAGCGCCCCCAAAAACCTGTTTGTA
>JASFOZ010000246.1:0-6582 GCA_050116255.1 Desulfarculaceae bacterium | reverse complement strand
AGCCGATTATCACCCCCAGCTTGGCCCCTTCTAGCCCCCCCTTGACAAAGCCCGAATAGACCCCGGCAAAGAAGGTCTTTAAGGCCGTGGGGCTCACTCCCCGATGGCGTATGAGGGTGTGGAGCAAAGACACCAAAATCAAAGCGCCGTTGGCGTACATGATCGCCCGGGCCGGGGTCTCGCCGAGGAGCACCCGCCAGGTCAGGATAACCAGGGGGATGAAGAGATGCCCGTGCGCCTTGAATATCTCCTTGAAGTTTATGGGTGAGGCGGCGGAATCCAAATCCACCAGGGCGATGTTTTTCTTGCGGCTGTAAACCAAAACCGCAAACGACAAGTTCAGGAAATACACCATGGCGGGCAGAAAAGCGGCGATAACGATCTGGGCATAGGGGCGGTTGGTGAGGCTGGCCATGATGAAGGCGCTCACGCCCATGATCGGCGGCATAATCTGGCCGCCGGTGGAGGCCACTGCCTCCACCGCTCCGGCGAAGTTGGGGTCAAAGCCCCGGCGTTTCATCAGGGGAATGGTAAAAGCGCCGGTGATGGCGACGTTGGCCGCGGTTGAGCCCGAGACCATGCCCATAAAGCCGCTGGAGATAATGGCCGTCTGGGCCGGTCCGGAGCGGAAACGCGAGCCCACCACCAGGCTGATCTTTTCAATAAGCTCCGAACCGCCGCAGGCCTGGAGAAGCGCCCCGAACAGGATGAAGTGGATGATGACCGATGCCGACAGGCCGGGCAACCCTCCCAGGGCGCCCATGAAATAGGTGGCGCAGTAACCCATGAAACGGGGGTAATCGATGCCGGCATGATAAAAGAACCCCCCTAAATGATTGCCGAACATGGCGTAGGCCATCACCACCAGGGTTATAACCGGGATAGTGAATCCCCAGGCCCGCCAACCCCCGATGACCACCAAGGAAACCAGCACCGTTCCCGCGACCACGTCGGAGAGGGAGGGGAAGCCGGTGCGCTCTATCATGTTTTCATAATCAATATAGAAAAAGGCGGTGGTAACAACCGCTATCAGCAATAGGGCCAGCCAGCAGGCGGATTTGAGATCCAGCCTCCGGCGCTTGGAGCTGAGTAAAGGGGCCACAAACACAAAGGCCAGGCCCAGCCCCATATGCACAACCTTAAGCTCATCCAGAGAAATGGGTAGGGTCAGAACAACGTAGATGTGCAGCAACACCCATGCAAAAAGGGCCAAGCCAAAGGCCTTGGCAAAAAAACCACCCTGGTTTCGATCCTGCTTTGGCAGCTGTTCACTGGTCATGATTAGTACCCTATAGCCAAAGAGGCCTATGCCGTCTGACAATCATATTGGACTGCGGTAAAGAACCGGCTGGGCCGATCCTTTTACCGCAGACCCTTATTTCATACCGGCTTTTTAGAGACGGGCGCTTCCCCCTAGCGTTTACCCACCTTCAACTCATCCCGCCAGACGCCTTTTTCCTTGAAATAGCGGGCAGCCCCGGGATGAACCGGATACTCGGGAACCAGCCACTTGGTGGAAGTCTGCAGGGTGCAGGCCCCGGAGACCTTGCTGATGGAATGGAGTTTCTGGGTGTTCTCCAAAACAGCCTTGGTGAACTGGTAGATCAATTCATCGTCAACCTTGGCGGAGGAAAGGCCGATACCGGTCATGCCCGGTGAGGGCACATCCTTGGTCAAGAGTTGGTAAGCGCTCTTGGGCAGCGTGACCACCGCTATGCCCTGGTTCTTCTGATTGACCCGCTTCATCACTTCCAGATCAAGCTGCAATACCTTATATTTTTTTCGCGAAGCCAGATCAATCATGATGGGGTGAGGCTTTCCGCCCGGGAAATTCCCCGGCGTGGCCTCGATGAGCCCGTCCACCAGGGCGTTGATCCCGGCCCTGAAGCCCATATAGTTCTTCTTGATCTTATTCAGAATGCCATACTCGCTCAGGATGATCCGGTACATGGCTTCAGTGCCGGATCCCTTTTTAACCACCGAAACCGGGTTGCCGGCCAGGTCGGCATAGGTGTTTATCTTGGAATCAGCCAAGGCCACCATGGGCAGCGCCCAATAGGTCCAGGAAAAAACCTGCCACACCTTTATCTTCTTTTTAAAGGGCTTGAATCCACTCCAGGCCGCCACCAGATCCAGGGAGGTCCCGTGGGCCAGGTCAATCTTACCGGCGTCCAGCAACATCACATCTTCTGTACTGCCGCCGGTGGCGGTGGAAGAGGCCTTCAGGTTGGGGGAGTACTTGTTGGCCAGGTAGGAACAGGCTTCCCAGTGGATGTATCCGGAGCTGCCCATGGAAGCCGAGCCGATGCGGAACGGCTTTTTTTCAGCCCCCACCGGACCGGCCAAGACGACCAGCGCGGCTGTTATTACAGCCAAGATGAAACCTTTGCCGATTGACAGTCTTGCTTTGTGTTTCATAAGTCCCTCCTTTGCCGATTCATGCCCAAGGCTCTTAAAACATCGTATCTTTACCCGCCGTGATTTACAGCCCCCGGTCAAATACCCATACCGGGCCAAGCCGTAAAAGGCGGTGTTCAGCGGAGCAGATAAGGCATCCGCACCTCCAGGGCCTGGGTGGGGCAGTCTATCTCGCAGGGCAGGCAAAACCAGCAGGCCTGGTTGGCTTCAAAGGCCCGTCCGCAGCTCAGGCAGCGCCGGGCCTCCTGAACAGCCTGATCTTCTGTAAAGGCAGACTCCACTTCCTTAACCAAACTGCGTTCTTTGGGTGGCAGCCGCCCGGGTTCCAGCCTGGTGTCAGGGCTGCCCACCTCCGGGTTGGGCTGGAACTCCTGGACCGAAATGTCGCCCAGGGGATCGCGGCCCCATCTAAGGCCCTCTCCGGCCATATAGCGTCCGGCCGACACCGCCGCCCGCCGGCCTGAAGCCATGGCCTCCACCGCTGAAGAAGGCCCGGAATGGACATCGCCGCACACGAACAAGTCCTCGGCCCGGGGCGATTGCAGGGTGAGCCCGGAGGCGGCCAGACGGCCGCTGGCCTCATCTTGCAGCCCTGCAAGCCAGCCCTCATTCAAGGGTTGCTGGCCAATGGCCAGGACTACGGTCTCGGCCTCCAAATCAAGGCGCAGCCGGTCGTCGAATTGGGGCCTGAAGGCTCCGCCGGCATCATAGACCGAACGGCAACAGGCCATCTCCATCTTCAAGCCGCCTTTATCACAGGGCGACACCTGCACCGGTCCCCACCCGGGCTCCAGCTTCACCCCGATCTCCAGGGCCTCGGATACCTCTCTTGCAAAAGCGGGCATCTCCGGCTGCGCTTCCAGGCAGGCGATGGTGACATCCTCGGCCCCGGACAAGCGGCAAATCATGGCCGCATCCACGGCGGTGTTGCCCCCGCCGATGACCAGCGCCCGGGCGCCCAAAGGCAGGGTCCGGCCCATCCGGGAATCCCGCAGAAGATCCAGGGCCTGGATCACCCCCTTCTGCTCCCGGCCCGGGATGTCCAGTTCCGCCGCCTGCCCCGAGCCCAGAGCCAGGATAACGGCGTCATGTTCCCGGCGCAGCTGCTCCAGGTCCACCTCGCGGCCCACAGCCGCTCCGGTCCTGAAATCGACTCCCGCCGCCGCCAGGCGGTCCACCGCTTCATCCACAACCTGTGCCGGCAGCCGGAATGCAGGGATTCCGTAGCGTAGGAGCCCGCCAGGCTCAGGATCGCTCTCATATACGGTCACCCCGTACCCTTGAGCGCGAAGCGCCCAGGCGGCCTCCAGGCCCGCAGGCCCGGACCCGACTATGGCCGCGGCCTTTCCCTTTTCCGGACCCGCCTCAAGCGGGCGATTGGCGATATGGGGGTGCCTCTCGGCCAGATAACGTTTCAGAGCCCGTACATTCACGGCCTCGCCGTCTTCCTGGCGGCGTTGACAGGCCAGCTCGCAGGGATGGTGGCAAACACGGCCCAGGATTTCGGCAAAAGCGGAACCTTGGGACATCACCTGGGCCGCCTCTTCCTCCCGGCCCTGGGCGATAAGCCTGATATAGCCTTGGCAGTTCATCTCCAAGGGACAGGCGGAGCGGCAAGGGGACAGGGACAGGCGCAGGTTGTCCAACAAACAGCGTTCAACGCAGTCTCCGCAGGCGATGCAGGCCCGGGGATCCACGTAAATATTGCAATCCGAAAAGGTCATCCTCAACCTCCGCTAGTCGATACTCCGGTTCACCGGGCTGGTGCTGACCACGATCTCCCGGTCATCCCCGCCCCGTTGCAGCACCACGTGGCGCAGCCAGTTGTCATCGTCACGCTGCTGAAAATCAGCGCGCCGGTGAGCCTGGCCCCAGCGGCTCTCCTTACGTTCCAGGGCAGCCATGGCATTGAAGTCCGCGCAAGCGACTATGTGATCAACTTCATAGAGCCTGGTCAATTGATTGGCATTTTCCACAGCCACCTGATCTTGGATCTCGTCCTTAAACTGATGTGACCAATCCAGCCAGCGCTTTAGTTTGTGTTCGTTCTTGGGGGTGACCAGGTAATCACTGATCAACCTCCTGACCTTGTACTCCAATTGCTGGACAGGTATGAAGCGTCCGGCCGCATGCCGGCGATGGTTGCGCTTTTTCTCCGCCTCCTTCACCGAGGCATCGTCCAGCTTGAGATTGCGGTTGCGGGCAATAAATGCCACCGCGTTTTCAGCCGCTATCTGGCCGAACACAAAGGCCCCGGTCAGGTACTGCTTGGGGACGCAGGCCGCATCGCCGGCGGCATAAAGGCCGGGAACCCCTGTCTCCGCCCGCTGATCTATCATTATTCCCGACATGCCGTGCCCCCCGCAAAGCTGGTACTCAGTGGGCCATAACTCGATGTCGGATTTTCTAAAATCCACACCCCGCCCCCGGAAAAACCGCTCCTGCACCGGCCGTTCGGTGGTGAACAGAATTTCTTCGATCTCTTTGATGGATTCCTCGGGCAGGTCCTTGGTCCTGATACGCAGGGGACCCAAACCGGCTTCGTGGACTTCTTCCATGATGCCAAAGGACCTGATCTCTCCTTGCATCAAGGTTTTTTCAAAAACATCAATGAGCCGGCCGCCCCGGGTGATGGCGATCGCCAACAGGGGCATGTTTGCGTCTTTAATCAATAGGTGCCTGAGGGCGCTCTCCATGCCGGTCAGCCTGGCCCCGGCGCGAAAGGCAACCGCATAGCTGTCCCCGGAGTTGGCCGGGCAATCAAAGGTGCCGTGCAGATACCCTGAATTGGGCAAAGAGAACCGGGCCTGGCTGCCGGCGGTTATAATCACCGCCTTGGCTTGACACACGACCAATTCGCCGTTGCGCACATTCAGGCCGATAGCCCCGGCCACCCGGCCGTCATCCAACAGCAACTGAATGCCCATCACCCGGTTAATGGCCTTGGCCCCCTTTTCCTGGGCCTTGCGGCTTACCATGATCTTTAAATCAGGTTCTTCCATGGTGGTCAGAAAGCTGCCTTTGGGCCCCATTTGCAGGGTCCGGTATTGACCGCTCTCATCAACCGGAAAATGAACCCCCCATGCTTCCAGCTCTTTGAGCAGATCAAAGGACCGTTTGGCCATCACATAACTGGGGGCGGCGTCGACAACGCCTTGGCAAATCTCGGTGACATGTTCCAAGTAGAGCTCGGCAGAGGTGAAGTTGGGGATGACCACCACATTGAGGGCGTCCATGCCCCGGGCGATGGACCCGCTGTATTTTATGTCGGCCTTTTCAAAGATGGTTACATCCAGCTCGGGGTTCAGATCCAGCGCCCTTATGGCGGCCATGCACCCGGCACTCCCCCCGCCTATGATCAACAGGTCAGTTGATAGATATCTGGTCTCCATGCGGCCTCCCCTAACGGAGATCTGTGGTTGGTCTGGATTTCAGGAGGGCATCACTCCGGCCCGCGCCCTGGTTTTTCCTGTAATTACCGCCTTCAGCTGCGGTCAAGCCATTGCCCGGGGCGGTTCCGCCCTTGGTTCCCATCGGCTGATTGCTGAAGGCTAGCATAACATCACATAACTTATTATAATATGTCAATACAAAAAATAGCCTTGGTGAATTTTAGTCGCACCCAAACCATTAACTATTTGATTTTATTAATTTTAACCTGAATCAACCAGACTCGTCTGCAGGTACTATGAGGCCGTTATAGCAATTATGATGATTGCTTCAGAGATGCAAACCGTATGGTTTTGAGTTCTCGGGATACAAGGCAATCAGGGCAACACCCAATTTTTGGGTTGCTTTGTTTTGCAGGCAGGGGACATCATGGACCCACGAGCCATGCTGACTGGTTCCGCCTGTTCATGTCTGTGAATAACTAACAGTATAAACTACATATTTTAGGAAAACCCAGGCATTTGCCAACCCGCAGCAAGAGCCTTGGATGACGCTGAAAAACAATGAACAACCTGTTAAGATGCCAAAGGCCATGAGACATGGGCGGGGATTCAAGCCTTGGCATGAGGTTGCCACCCTGGGGTGCACTGGATATAATAAGTCGAGACATGTAGAGCAATTAGCCTGGCTCATATAGAGAGAAACCGCGTAGCAATCATGAAATATTACCCAATTGAAAAAAACGGCGTGGTGCCGGTTTACATACAACTGGCC
>JASFOZ010000245.1:0-6597 GCA_050116255.1 Desulfarculaceae bacterium | reverse complement strand
ACGCACAGTTCTGCCCCGTCGGACCCTGGGCACAGAGCGGGGGGTGGGGGTGTATGTAACATCCATTATGGCCTTGTCACATCAAGCGGCTCTTAGGAGGGCGCAATAAAGGCGCCAAGGCGGCTGCGCCTTAACCCAGCCGCCTTGGCTTAGTTGGCGGGTGTTTGGATCAGCCGATTACCGAGAAGGAAGAGTTCTCGTTGATCTCGCGCAAACGGCTGAAGAAACCGATGTTGCACTCCCGGCCGGTGTACTTCATGCTGAACTTGACCGGGTCTTTGTCGTGGTCATGTCCCTTTTGGCAGGCCTCGATCAGCTCGGCCATGAGGGCTCCCACCACGGGGGCGTTTTTATACTGGTTGCCCGAGGTGCCCACAGCCATATAAAAACCAGGCAGATCGGATTTATCGTAAATAGGAATCCAATCGTCAGAGGCGTCATAAAGATCCACCAACCCCTGGCTTTTCTCGGGGATAGGCATGTTCTCCAGGCGCTGGGCCTCACGCATGACCTGGGTCTTCCATTGATCGCTGAAGTTGAGGTTATAGTTATCCGGGTCGTCCACGTACTCCAGGGTGTCGCACGGCGGGTCCTCTGAGCCGATGAGGACATGATTGCCCACCTCGGGCCGGGAGTAACACCCGATATCGCCGTCAGAGATGATCATGCCCTGGTTGTTGTAGTCAAACCCCTCGGGGGAGGGGACATGACAAACCTCTTGGCGAAGCGGCTTGGTCTTAATGTTCATGCCCTCGAGCACACCGGCCATGGCATTGATCTGATAAGAGTGAGGACCGGCGATGTTGATGACCACCGGCGCCTCTATCTGGGTTCCGTCAGCCAGCTTGACGCCGGCCGCCTTTCCGTCCTTTTTCAGGATATCCACCACCTCGGCCTTGAACCGGTACTCGCCGCCCAGGGCCTCGCCCGCCACCTGGACATTGTGGACCGACTGCTTGGGATCGGAGATAAGGCCGGACTCAGGGACATAAATAGCTCCGGCAATGGCCTCGCCGGTGGCTTGGCCGAAGTGGGGATCACTCATCACCACCGGTGGACCGAACTGCCTGGTATCGGCGATGGGCAAAACCTGCTTAACGCCCTCCAGGTCCAGCTCCTGGTAGATGACGTGAAGCTCGTCCAAGGAGGCCATGACGTTTTTAAGGTATTTGTTTTTTTCGGTCTTGATGACCAGGCAGCCGGTGTTGATGTATTTCACCATTCCGGTGGGGTCCATGGTCCCCAGGTACTTAGGCCAGTCCAGCCAATAGAAGTAGCCCTCCCGGGCCATGGCCACCCCGTCCGGGGTGGAGTAATGGAGACGAATGATTGCGCAGGAGCCGGATGTGGAACCCAGGCCCGCTCCCCCCAGCTTATCTATGTTGATAACCTTTTGGCCGCGTTTGGCCAGCTCGAAACCTACGCAGGCGCCGATGATCCCGGCACCGATAATGATTGCATCATATTTCATTGAAATACCTATTTCCTTTTATGATGGTGTTGTTATTTGACGTATCCCGCCAGGCGGGGAATGAACAGGCTTAACTCCGGCCAATAGGTGGTCAAGGCCAGAACGGGCAGCATGCCCGCTGACATCAGGATCAGGGCCGGACGGATGTACTCCTCAGCCGCGCAGTTACCGATGCGCCCGGCTAAAAAGAGCATGGGTGCCGTGGGCGGGGTTACCGTGCCCAGACCCAGATTGACCCCGGTGATGGCTGCAAAATGATAAGGATTCACCCCGGCGGCCATGGCAATGGGCCAAAGCAGCCCGGCCGACAGGACCGTGCCGCTCAAATCGTTCATCATCATGCCCATCAATAGAAGAATGACATTGAGCATGAGCAGAGTGACGGCCTGGTTGGGGGAATGGTTGACGATCCATTGGGCCATATTTTCGGTGATGCCCTCCAGGATCAATATGCGGCTGGCGGTCTCGGTGAAGTAGAACATCAGGGTGACCGCGCCGCTGATAACCGCCGTGGTCACCATGGCCCGCTTCACCTGATGCCAGCCCAGGGCCCGGTACATGTAACCTATAAACACCACATACACCACCCCCAAGGTGGCCACTTCCGTAGGCGTTATCAGCCCGCTGTAAAGAGAACCGAAAATCAGTATGGGCAAAAAGATGACCGGCGAACAGCGGAAGCCGGTTTTGCCCAGTTGCGTGATGTAATGGTGGAACGACTCCGCTTTTTCTTCCCTGACCAAGGGCATCTTACGGGTCAAGAGGGCGTTGAGCAGGCAGTACATCATAATAATGATAACCGCCGGTCCGATGGTGGAAAACCAGACCCCCAGAATGGAGTTGCCCGTGATAATGGCGTAGAAAATCATGGGTACGCTGGGCGGCACCAGTTGCCCCAGGATTCCGGAGCAGGCCACCAGGGCGGTGGAATGGCCCCTGGTGTAACCCCGTTCCACCAAGCGGGGTATCATGACCGTGCCGATACAGGCGATGGCGGCGGAGTCGGTTCCGGAGATGGAGCTGAACAGGGCGGTGGTAACCACCGTAACCGCGCCCAGGCCGCTGCGTATCTTGCCTATGAGCAGGCTGATAAAATCCACCAGCCTTTTGGCCAGGCCGGTCTCGTCCAAAAGGGTGCCGAAAAGGATGAACAAGGGCACTGACATCAACAAAATGGTGTCAATGCGCTTATAGGTTACTTCCACCAGATAGCCCGGCTCCTGTCCTGACCAGAACAACAGGATCAAGGTCAACACGCCAAAGGCCATGGCAATGGGAACGCCGATGATGATCAGCAGGAGACAGACGACAAAACCGAGGATAGCTAGCTCCATGATGTCTCCTGCTCAAATATGATCGGACGCCACAAAGGCCCGGTTTTCCTTGATGGCCCTATAGCAATCGATGGCGTCCCAGAGAAAATACAACGTCATTATGAGGCCGCCGACGAAAAAGGAGCTCTGGAAAATCACCTTGGGCACTGGGTAGGCCTGGGTTTTTTCCTGGATTTCAATGCTGTACAGGCAAAGATCAAAGCTCCATTTGGTGAAAATGGCCGACATGCCCACCGAAACCACGGCCACGATAAAGCGGCATATGTGGCGGGCCCGGTCGGAACGGAGCATGGTATTTATGAACTCGGCCTTGATGTGAGAGCGTTCATAGGTGGCGAACGAGGCGCCCACGGCATAGAGCCAGACCGAGGAATAGCCGATAAAATCGGATAACCCGAAGATGGACTGATTGAAAAAGAACCGGGTCAATATCTCCAAAAGCATGGCCGAAGTGAGCATAAAGAACAGATAGTATAAGAAGGCCTTCTGCGCCCGGACCAATAATTTCCCCCAGTTGTTTAATCTTTCCCCGACTAACAAGAATATCTCCCCCTTATGTTTATCCGGCGAACCCCTCAGCCGACCCGCACCGGCATGGAGGTGACGAACAGGCCCCGGCCCATGGGGCCGGAGGCCTGTCGTCAAGGCCAGGCAGGACAGGGAGGGAGGGACTTATTGGGACACAGCCTTTTTGAGCCGGTCTAAGTTTTTCTTGCCGACCACCGGAGCCAGTTCGGTCCAGCACTCCATGCACAGCTTTTTCCAGCGGGCCAGGTCTTTTGGATGCTCCTTGGCCATGTTCACTATCTTCCAACCGACCCCCTTGAGTTTGGTCTGGTTGTCGATCTCTTCCTTTTCCACTGCCTGCAGATGCTTGGCGATCACCTTGTTCGACTCTTCCTGGATGATCTTTTTGTAGGCATCAGGCAGCTTTTTCCATTTTTTCAGGTTAAAGGTGATGTGCCAGGTTTCAGGAGAGTCCAGGGTCACGATCATGACCTTGGCCACGTCGCGGAACAGGTCATACATGTAGACCGCGCCGCTGCCCACCCAGCCGTCCACCAGGCCGGTGGCCACGGCGGTGGGGGCTTCGGCCCAGGGAATGGTCACCGAGGAAAAGCCCATCTTCTCAACAAAGCATTTGTAGGACTCAACCGGAGGAACCCTGATCTTGAGGCCCTTGGCCTGTTCGGGATTGGTCACGACCTTGCTTTTCATACCCAAGCTGCCCAGGTTGTTCAGCCAGGGCCCCAGGTACTTGAGCCCCTTTTCCTCGGCCCAAGGAGCGCATATCTGCTCGATGACGCCGTCCTTGGCATAGACCTTGCGCACCTGATCCCAGGTGCTGACCGTAAAGGGCATGTTGGGCAGACTCCAGCGGGCGTCCAGGCCAGTGTCGAACGAGTTGAACTGCATGTCAACCGCGCCCCGCTTGGTCATCCGCTCCAGCTCGGCCCAGTCACCGATCTCAGGGCCGTGGACCTTCCAGGTGATCTTGCCCTTGGTGCGCTTGGTCACATTGGCGGCCATCTCCTCGATCAATTTGTGAGTCATGCTGGTTTTGGGCATCATGGCCTGGGAAACCTTGAGCTTGAGCTTAGGCAGGTCAGCGGCAAGGGCCGGGGCCATGAACGCCAAGGCGATCATCATAGCAAGTGCCATGAATAAAATGGATTTCAGGGGCTTCATTTCTCTCCTCCTTCTAAGGGATGTTTTATTGCAACGGCGTTAGAAAACCGTCATGCAGTCTTTTGGTCCCGCTTTTTTTGCCTTTCCTGGAGCCGGGCCCTCATGCGTTCGGCATAGCGGTCAATATGATCCTGGGTGATCTCTTCGGCTATGTCGGCATCTCTTTTAGCGATCGCCTCGACGATCTGCCGCCAATCCTTATAAGCCTCTTCCACATTGGCGTCCTTACCCGGAATCAAGTGGCCGGCATAGGCGAAAATATTGTCGTGGATGGGCACCAGCACCGCCTCGTAGAGCACACTGCCTGAAAGCCGTATGAGCGCCTTGCGCAGCCTGACCTCGACCTCCAGCAGACCATGCCAGCCGGACGGGCCACGTTCAGCCTGGGCCTTCATATCAACCAAAATGGCCTTCAGGGCGGCCACGTCCTTTTTGGTGGCCCGCTCCACCACCAACCTGATCAGACCTCCTTCTATAACCCGGCGGAAGCCCGCCAGATCGTCCAAGGAGATCTGCCTTTGCCTGATAAGCCTGGCCAAACAGTCTGACACCGGCTGCGAGTTGGCCTCCCGCACAAAGACGCCGCCCTTGGACCCTTGTTTGACCTGGATCAGGCCCATTTGGTCCAGAACCCGAAGCGCTTCCCGAAGCGTACCCTGGCTGATTCCCAGGATCCGTTGCAGCTCCCGGGTGGCGGGCAGCTTGTCGCCCGCCTTTAAGGAGCCGGAAAGGATGGCCTCTTCTATCTGGTTGATCACGTCTTCGACGACGGAGTTGCTTCTAACTTTTCTGAACATGTGTGCGTGTAGACCAAGGCGAATGATTGAATGATTAAAACATTAAATCATTCGCATCGGGCCAGTCAATATTTATTTTTTAGGTATTAGCAGGTAAGCGGTTATACCCCAGTTGCGTGTGAAAAGGGTCGTATTGGCACAGACGGCTCGCCCCTGGAAGCCAATCCGGTTGTTAAGTTGAGGCCATTGTGCAATTATACGTAACGGGAATTAGCCATTTAATTTTGTAGTTTAGTCATGAATGAGGTGAAAATTGCGGTTGGTCAAAGTTTCCTGTTGCTGCCCGCTGGAGTGTTTGGTTTCTTGGGGACAGTAGTTTTGCCTCTCAGAGCGCACTACCCATGAGCGCCGCTTTCTTTAGGTTGAAGGCCGTGGTGCTAAGCACAAATTCCAGTTTCACCTTGGCGCATCCCAAGTAACGGGCCCGATGAAAACCGTAGTCCTTCTTCTAGGGTTGCGAAGGCCTTCTCCACCGTGCCCCTTAATTTGCAGATCACCCGATTCATAAGTCGCTCCGGTTCAGTCAGCTGACTGTTCCGAGCCGCCTTGTACATCATGCCGTCAGTTAGTTGGGTCACACTGATTCTCCGCGCTGGCGCAGCCCTTGTCGGTAAAGACCATGGAGCCCTGGAGTATTTTGGATTCCTCCATTATTTCCGAAAGCTCCTTGGTGTCGGCCCGGTTGACGGGGGAGTAACCTGACCGCCGATGATGAAACCGTGCTCCGCGTCAGTGGCCAGATGGACTAGGCTTTTGGGCCTTGATGGTCCAGGCTACATCTATATTGTTGGAGTAGGTGGTGTTAACCTCAAAGGACGGACCTTCAGCTTCTTGCCCTTCTATCTCTTCCCATCTCTGGACCTTCCGCTTTTCTTTTAAGCTGAGAAGCCGCCAGATTTAATCAATATGGCCTCAAATCATATGCGCCCGTCTGCGTTAATTTAGATTGTTCTAAATATGTCTAAGTTTTCAAGATGATAGGCCTGTTAGATTTGAAGTTGTCTTAGTTTACGCCCAAAGTGAATCTTTAGGGCTCCCAATTTTTTTATTGACAACCGCAGACGAAGCGTTTAAATTGTAGACAAAATACATTTTAATGTATATAAAATAAATTAAAACAAGGTAAGTATATGATTATAAACTCAAAATCGATCGTAGATCAGGTTGTTACATTCCTTGAAGATCAAATAGTGACGGGAAAATTAAGGCCGGGTGAGAAAATCAGAGAAGAAGAAATCGCCAAACTGCTTCAGGTCAGCCGTCCGCCTGTCCGCGAAGCCATTAAAGTCCTGGAAGCCAACGACCT
>JASFOZ010000244.1:0-6624 GCA_050116255.1 Desulfarculaceae bacterium | reverse complement strand
ATAGTCTCCTTCTCTCCTCCGGCGGCAATGTCAGTTTGGCCGGCCACGTTGACATTGGTTAGAGGGTAAGAGTATCTTGCTTGGCATAGCAAGGCTAGCACAAAGATCAAAAAGGAGAAACCAAGATGGTAAATAAAATAACCGTAATAGGTGCGGGCAACGTCGGCGCCACCTGCGCCCAACGGGCTGCGGAAAAGGAACTTGCTAACGTGGTTTTGGTGGACGTGGTGGAGGACATGCCCCAGGGAAAGGCCTTGGATCTCTGCGAGGCGGCGCCTGTGGAGAAACACGATTCCCGGGTGACCGGTGCCAATGATTACGCCCCCAGCCAAGACTCCGACGTCATAATCGTCACCGCCGGTATCGCGCGCAAGCCGGGCATGAGCAGGGATGACCTTATCAAGACCAATGCCGGCATCGTGGACACAGTGGTTAAAGAGGCGGCCAAGCTTTCACCCCAGGCGGTCATCATAATCGTAAGCAACCCCTTGGACGCCATGTGCCATGTGGCCCTCAAGGCCTCGGGCTTTCCCAGCCAAAGGGTGATCGGCATGGCCGGGGTTCTGGATTCGGCCCGCTTTCGGTACTTTATTGCCGAGGCTCTGGATGTGTCCGTGGAGAACACCCATGCCTTTGTGCTGGGGGGGCACGGCGATACCATGGTTCCCCTGCCCCGCTACTCCACGGTGGCGGGAATCCCCATCACTGAACTGATGCCTGCGGACAAGATCGCCGCCCTCTGCGATCGCACCGCCAACGGCGGGGCTGAGATCGTCAAGCTCTTGAAGACCGGCAGCGCCTATTACGCCCCCGCCTCGGCGGCGGTGGAGATGGCCGAGGCCATCTTAAAGGACAAAAACAAGATCCTTCCCTGCGCCGCCTATTTAAACGGCGAGTACGGCTACAAAGACCTCTACATCGGAGTGCCGGTGAAACTGGGCAAGGGCGGTATAAAGGAGATCATCGAGATCAAGTTGACCTCAGAAGAAAAAACCGCCCTGGATAACTCAGCTGATGCGGTGCGCGGCCTGGTCAAAATCCTGGCGGATCTGGGCTACTAAGTTCTTAGTTTATGCTTGCAGCGGAGGCCGGAGCCCGGCCTCCGCTGCACACACAATGCATTTACCCCCGCTTGGGCTATGGGTGGAAAAAATCGCGCCTGCCGCCAAGATTGCACCTTTCCCCGCTTTTATGCCCTGAAATGGACCAAATCTTCCAATTGCACGGCCAAGTCAAAACCGGTAAAAAGTGGTGGTGCCGTAGGCCCCGGGAAATAACCAATACCGCAACCTGACCCTACTTCAGCCCTTTGGAGCGCTCAATGCCCCGGCCCGACCCTCACCTGTCCGGCAACAAAGTCAGCCATGCCTGGCAACACTGGCTGCGGCTTCAGTTCATGTTTCTGCTGCGCCGCAATTCCAATCGTTACAAAGCAGTAAAAAAGTACAAACGCAAGCTGTTTGGCTTTGAGAAGGTCTATATCCTGTTGGAGCACCCCAAGTGCGGCCGCACCTGGCTGCGCTACATGCTTTGCCAGGCAGAGGCCCTGGCCCATGGGGTGCCGCTACGAAACACGGTGCACTCGGTATGGTATGCACGGCACAGCCTGCCCCGGGTGTCCTATGACCATGGTTTTAAGGACCTGGTGCCCCTTTCTGAATACAGCCTGGACTTCACCAAGATGCACCCGGGTGTTCAAGGGTGCATCTTCATGGTCCGCAAACCCGAAAGGGTGATGGTTTCCTGGTATTACCAGTGCCGCTTCCGGGAGAATCTTTTTGAGGGTTCTCTGCCTGATTTCATCCGCCACCCTCTTTTGGGTATTCAATTTTATGTGCAATATGTGGAGCATTATTTTCAGCACATTCAACAGATAAACCACACGGTCATCACCTATGAGGATTTAAAGCGCGACCCTGCCGCCACCCTGGCCAAGGTTCTGGAGTTCGTGCACCTCAAAATCAGCCCGGAGTCTGTGGAAAAAATCGTGGCCAACAGCACCTTTGAACAGATGAAGCGCTTGGAGCAAAGCTCCAGCCTGGGGGTGGAGTGGCTGCAAAGCGATTCCAAAGACCCCCGCACCTGGAAGGTGCGATCCGGCGGCCAGGAAAAGCTGGCTGATATACTTTCCCCCCCGGATTTAGAGTACATCCGCTCCTGTTATGAACAATCGCCGGTATTTCGTGAACTGGGTTATGTCTCCTGAGCACACGGTCGGTGTAAAAAGGTCAGTCAACCTTGTGGATATAAAAAATCATGCCTGAACCAATATTGGATCTGGGTTGCGGAAGCAACAAGCTGCCCCAGGCCCTGGGCCTGGACCTGGCCAGACGACCGGGGGTGGACGTGGTGGCAGATGTCAGCCAAGGGCTGCCCTTTGCCCCGGGCAGCTTTGCCCAGGTCCGCCTGCGGCACCTGGTGGAACATGTAACCGATCTGGTGGGGCTGATGGCGGAAGTGCACCGGGTGTGCCGGCCCGGAGCCCAGGTTTATATACTCACACCCCATTTTTCCGCAGCCGCTTCATACCATGACCCCACCCACCAGCACCATTTCAGCCTGAACAGCTTTGATTATTTCTGCGGCCTGGCCGCCGAAGACTTCACACCCCTTTCCTATGGTTTTGCCATGATCCATAAACGCCTTATCTTTGGCCGCAAGGGCCGCTTGGGCCTGGATGCCTGGGCCAACCGTCATCCCGGCCTTTATGAACAGCACCTGGCTTTTCTGTTGCCCGCCTTGGAGATAGAGGTAATTTTACGGGCTATCAAGTGAAGCCCATATCTTTTTGGCCCTGAGGACTAGTGTGAGCGCACCTTCTTTGGTTTACGCCGATGCAGACGGCAATATCTACGACCACCCGGAGCTGAAGCTGGCGGGATCGGCCGGCGGCCGCCTGGAGCCTGTGGATGAAAGGCAATGCATCCCCCTGCCGCCGGGCAGCGAGCTTTTTCTTTTGCCCCGGCGCCTGCCCGTGGGAATAGGGCCAAACGGCTCTTTTGAAACAATGGAACACGACCCCCTCAAAGGCAGAGGCCGCGTCACTGCTGTGGCCGCCTTTTTAGCCCCTGCCCACACCCTCACCCTTAACCCGGCTTACCGGACCGTGGATCACGCCCCGGTTCTGCCTCTATTCGCCTATGCTGCGGTGGGATTCATGAGGGGTGAGTTTGTGGCCGCCGGGATCAGGGTGGATCATCTTCCCCGCCAGGACCCGGACAGGTTTCCCGCTCCAGAGCGCATCGCCGCCGCCGCCCGGCGGCTGCTACACAGATTCAAGCATAACGCCCTGTGGCAGCATTTGGGCACCTGCGCCTTGACCTACTGCTGCCCTGCGGCCCGTAACCTCATGCTGGCGCGTTGGGAGGCCCCCTTGCCCACCAGCCCGGCCTGCAACGCCGCCTGTCTGGGATGTTTAAACAGCCAGCCCCAGGGCACCTTCCCCTGCACCCAGGAGCGCATGCGCTTTTCCCCTACAGCTACAGAGGTTGCGGAAGTGGCCTTGCATCACCTGCGTAAGGCCCGGGACCCTCTGGTCAGCTTTGGCCAGGGCTGCGAGGGCGAACCCCTTATGCAAGGCGGGCTCCTAAGCGAAGCCATCACCCTGATACGAAAGGCCAGCCCCCAGGGAACCGTGAACTTAAACAGCAACGGCAGCCTGCCCGGCACGGTAGCGGACCTTATGCAGGCGGGGCTTAGCTCCATCCGGGTCTCAAGCAACAGCCTGATTCCCCAGCGCCACCAGCGCTATTATCAGCCCAAGGACTGGTCTTTGGACGATGCGATACAATCTCTGAGGGAAGTAAAAAAGGCAGGCGGCCACGCCTCCATCAATCTGCTGACCATGCCTGGAGTAAATGACCGGCCCGAGGAAATACAGGCCCTATATGCCTTGATCGAAGACACCGGCCTGGACCTGATCCAGTGGCGCAACCTGAATATTGACCCTGAGGTCTATCTCAAGGCCCTGGGCCTGGAGCCCCCGGATGAGCGCATGGGCATCGCCGAGCTGATTAAAGATCTAAAAAAGCGTTATCCCAGCCTGAAGCATGGCTATTTCAACCCCAAGCTCGATACCGGCGCTGCAATTAAGTAAGTTTTTTGGCGTAATCAGCCGCCTCCAGACCGGCCACGCAACCCTCGCCCACGGCCTTGGCCATCTGCCAGGGCGGCCCGGTTATGTCCCCTGCGGCATAAATGCCGGGGAGATTGGTCTGCTGTTTTTTATCAGCCAGCACATATTGCATGTTCTCAGGATCCAGATCCACTCCCAGACCGGCGGCCAGCTCTATGGCCCCCTTGGCGCCCAGCTCAATGAACACCCCGGCCACTTCCAGCTTGGTTCCGTCGTCCAGCTCAACGCTGGTGACCTTTTCCTGCCCCAGGATATGTTTGATCTTGCGCCCTGAATGAACCAGAATGGCGCTTTCCTGCAAGCGCTGGGATAGGGCCTCGCTCACCTGAAGCCGGTCGCAGACAAGATGCACCTCCTCAGCCAGGAACAACAGGGTAAGGGCCCCGGCCACAGCCGCGCTTTCGCCGCCAGCCACAGCCACCTTCTCCCCCCGGAAAAAGTCGGCGTCGCAGTCCACGCAATAACTCACCCCCCTGCCCAAAAGCTCCTTTTCGCCTTTGGCTCCCAGGCGGTTGCGGTGGATGCCCATGGCCAAGACCAAGGCCCGGCAGTGAAGCTGGGTTCCGCTCTCTGTCTTGATCAGAAACCAGCCGTCATCAGTTCCGGTCTCGATGACATCTTCCTCCAGGAACTCGGCCCCGAACTCCTGGGCCTGCTGGCGGCCCATCTCCAGCATCTCTACGCCCGGCATGCCGGTTATGCAGCAGAAGTTCTCCACATGGGCCTTGAACAGGCTGCTCTTGGGCTGACGCCCCAGGACCAATACTGATGCCTTTTTGCGCACCGCGTGGATTGCGGCCTGCAGTCCGGCGGGCCCGGTGCCCATGACTATCACCTGATACTCTTTGGCTCCCATGTGTCTCTCCGCTTTTTTATTGAAATCAAGTCTGAGCCGATATGGCGGCTCTATGGACTTGGCAGGTTCAACTTAAATTCTAACGGAAAAATGCTTGTTTGAAAAAGCGCCCCCCAGTCAATAAAAACCGGCGGAGAGGTTGGCTCTCCGCCGGTTTACTTGTTCTGTGAAGCTATATTGCTTAGGCCGGGATTACCATTCCGAGGCCCCGATGTCGTAGCCGCCGCCCTGGGGGCGCGCCTTGCCGTCGATATCAGTGGTCAGGCCGTCAATGTAAGAGCCGCTGTCAACCACTCCGCCCACAGCATAACTGAGGCGCAGGTTGCCTGAGGGCGGGTCCACAAACCAGTCCCAGGATGCTGAGGTCACGTTGCTGAACACATCGCCGGAACCCCCGTCCCGGGAGGTGATGGCCCGGTTGGTGAGGTTGTTGGCGATGACCACGCCGCTGGTGGCGCCCCAGCGGTACTCGATGGCATTGGGGTAGGAATTGTCAAAATAAATGGTGTTGTTGTAGACATGAGCGCCCCAGGCTGATTCCAGGGCGATGCCCACGTCAGCAAAGCCTTCGCTGCCGTCGTGGTAGATCATGTTGTTGCGGATGGTGCCGCCGATATGTCCCCGGTCGCCCAGGCCGAAGCCGATGCCCCGGTCGCAGCTTACGATCACATTGTTCTCCACCAGGGTGTTCTCCGAGTTGGACCAGAAATGTATGGCAAACTCGGCTACGCTTTCCGATGGGCTCCTGATATAGCGGAAGGTGTTGTTGCGCACCTGCCAGTTCATGGCCCGGTGGGCGTCGATGCCGCCAATATAGTACTGGGGGCCGATGCCGGCGGTGTACTCGAACAGGCAGTTTTCCACGATGCCGTTGTCTGTATGGGCGTCTGGATTGCTGTCATCCCAGGCTATCTTAAGCATCTGTTCATATGTATTTATGAAATGCACATTGCGTATCACCGGGGCCTGAGCCGAGGGCTGGGTCTGAATGGCATGATTGCCCACCTCGCCCAAGGTCACGTCACTGATGGTGAAGTTGGACCCGGCCACATTGAACACGTGGGACACGGGACCATACATGCCCTGCCCCTGGATGACCACTGCCTCGCGGTTGCCGGATACGCTGCGTACAGTCAGGTCGTTGGCATCCACCCAGAGCATGTTGCTTAGGGTGTAGACGCCGTCTTCCAGAAAAATGCTGTTGTCCCCGCCGCTGTTGGCATCCATCACCGCCTGGGCCAATTGGTCGGCGTCGCTCACCACCACCGCCGAAGAAGCAGCAGGCAGCAATAAGCAGGCAAGGGACAAACTAAGCGCCGAAAATAGAATCCTTGCCTTTTTCATATGATCCCTCTCTTTTTTGTTTGAATATGCATTCATATTAGACCCATTCGGCAATTAGTGTAAAGTTCTAAAGCCAAATAGTCATCGTACTAAAAATGAATTTGGGTGCTGGGAAGCGCTCTGGGAGCAGGCAAAGATCAACAAGCAGGTGCCCAGCGGCTCATAATTCGGTTGGCAATGCCCCCAAATACTGATAGTATTTGAAGGGTCAAGTCATCTTTTTTCCCCAGGGAAGGCAAGTTTTGGTCCAGGGAGGGCCCCGAAAAGGAGGTTCTCATATGGCTATTGG
>JASFOZ010000243.1:0-6635 GCA_050116255.1 Desulfarculaceae bacterium | reverse complement strand
TGAGCGCATCAAAAAACAACAAGCGGGTGCATATAGCCACTTTCGGCTGTCAGATGAATAACTACGACTCTGACCGCCTGGCCGGTCTCCTTGGTCAAGCCGGTTACCAGCGGGTTGACCAGGCCGAGGAGGCGGACCTGGTCCTTTTAAACACCTGCTCAGTGCGCGAACGGGCTGAGCACAAGGTTTATTCCTATGTGGGCGCTTTAAAGGAGCTCAAGGAGCGCCGACCCCATTTGATCATCGGTGTGGGCGGCTGCGTGGCCCAACAGGAGGGGCAAAGGCTCTTGGACCGCATACCCCACCTTGACCTGGTGTTCGGGCCCGGCGCCCTGGAGCAGGTGCCGGAGCTGGTGCATGACGCCGCCCGGGGCCGGCGGCGGGCATTGACCCCCAAGGATTCCCAGGCCTTGCCTGAAACAATCCGGGTGCCGGCCGACCCCGGCCTCAAGGCCCTGGTCACGGTCATGCAAGGGTGTGACAATTTCTGCTCATACTGCGTGGTGCCTTATCTGCGCGGCCGCGAGCGCAGCCGCCCTGCGGGCGCGGTTTTGGAGGAGGTGGCCCGGCTGGTTGAGGCCGGGGCCCGGGAGGTGACCCTCTTGGGCCAGAATGTAAACTCATACCAGGACCCGGATACGGGCACGGGTTTCCCCAACCTCCTGCAAAAGCTCTCCGATGTGGAAGGTCTCTGGAGGCTCCGCTTCACCACCAATCACCCCAAAGACCTCTCGGCGGGCCTGATCGAGGCCATGGCCGGCCTGCCCAAGGTCATGGAGCAGATTCATCTGCCGGCTCAATCGGGCAGCGACGCCGTCCTCGAGGCCATGCGCCGGGGATATACGCGCAGTCAATATCTGGCCCGGGTCGATCAACTGCGAAAGCGGGTGCCCGGCGTGGCCCTGGGCGGGGATATGATCGTTGGCTTTCCCGGGGAAACCCAGCCGGATTTTGGGGACAGCTTGAGCCTGTTGGTGGCAGTGAGGTATGATTTCTTGTATAGCTTCAAGTATTCCGACCGCCCCTTTACTTTGGCCCGGCGTTTGCCCCAAAAAGTCAGCGGCGAGGTCAAGGACAGGAGGCTGGGGGAGCTTCAGGCTGAGCAGAAAAAAATATCCTTGGCCTTGCACCAGGAGTTGGTGGGCCAAAAGGTGGAGGTCCTGGTGGAAGGGCCGGCAAAAAAGGGGGATGGGCTGGTGACCGGGCGCTGCCGGGCCGGCCGGGCGGTCAACTTCACTGGAGGGCCCGATCTCAAAGGGCGCCTGGTCATGGTGGAGGTGACAGAAGGCCGCGTTAATTCTTTGATGGGGCGACTTAGCCAGGCTTGAGCCCAGGGGAGGTTTTTAAGTGATCCGTATGATCGTGCAAGGTCTGACCATCGACCCAGGCACCAACTCACCCATACTCATCCTCAAGGAACCGGAAGGACCCCAAACCCTGCCCATCTGGATCGGCCTTCTGGAGGCCACCGCCATTGCCAGCGAGCTGGAGAAAGTCAGCTTCAGCCGCCCCATGACTCATGACCTTTTGCGTAATATTATTAATGAATTAGGCTTTTCGGTCTCCAAGGTGGAAGTCACGGATTTAAAGGACAACACCTTTTATGCCTTGGTCCATCTTTTGGGTCCCAACGGCGAGTTGACCATAGACTCGCGCCCCTCGGACGCCATCGCCCTGGCCCTTAGGGCACAGGCCCCTATCTTTGTGGCCCAAAAGGTTTTGGAGCGCTCAGGAGCGGTGGGAAAGACCGAGGGCGAGGACGCCGAGGAGAAATGGAAAGAGATGCTTGAGGCCATGGATGCCGAGGATTTCGGCAAATACAAGATGTAATAATGGCCCCGGCATGACACCGCGCTCCCGGCCTATTTCGGAGCGCGGGTTTTTATACCTGCCAGCAGCGAGGGAAACGTGATCGACCTGCATTGTCATACCCTGTTCAGCGACGGCGAGTTGCTGCCCTCCGAGTTGGTGCAGCGGGCCGAAGCCATGGGCCACCGTGGCCTGGCCATTACCGATCACGTCGATCTGAGCAACCTTGATTTTGTGCTCCCCCGGGTCAAGGCCGTGGTCCAGGAGCTGAACCGCCATCACCAGGTCAAGGCCCTGGCCGGGGTGGAGCTGACCCATGTTCCCCCGGCCACCATCGCAGATTTGACCAGCCAGGCCCGGGAGCTGGGGGCCCAGATCATACTGGTGCATGGCGAAACCCTGGTGGAGCCGGTGGCAGCAGGCACCAACCAGGCCGCCCTGGAGGCGGGAGTGGATATCTTGGCCCACCCCGGCCTGATTACTCCTGAACAAGCCGCCCTGGCTGCAAAAAAGGGCGTGCTTTTGGAGATATCGGCCCGCAAAGGCCATTGCCTGGCCAACGGCCATGTCCTGCGCATGGCGGAGCAGGCCGGGGCCAAGCTGGTGGTTAACACCGATGCCCACGCCCCCTCAGACCTGATTGACCGCGCCCAGGCCGAGGCGGTGGCCCTGGGGGCGGGAGTGTCCCCAGAGCGGCTGCCGGCCCTGTTCGAGGCCTCCGAGGAGATGCTCAACCGGGCTCTAGCAGGGTGAAAAACCGCCCCTTGCGCCCTGATCAGGTCAGGTCATGACCACACTCCAAAATTCCGCCAAATCCCGGGAAGATATCTCAGCCTTGATTGAGCAGGCCCTCCAAGAGGGAGGGCCGTCTGGGGCGGCCGAGGCCTGTGTCCAGGCCCTGACCCGCCTGCGGGCCATGGACCGGGCCGGAGCGGTGGGCGTAGTGGCTAATGATTCCCAGTTGGGGCGGCTCTTGGCAGGCGCTGTGGAGGCTGGTTCCTTGGCCAAAAGGCTGCTTGATCTGGCCGGCAGCCGGTCCTGCCTGGGCTGCGCCACCTGTTGCCGCACTTCCAGCCCCACCCTGTACGCCGAGGACGGAGACCTGGTTCAAGGGGGCGGCCTGCCCCGGGAGGGGCTTTTCACCCTGCGTCAGGGACAAAAGGCCTACTCAGCCCGGTTGCAAAGCCAGCAAGTTCTGCCCGGCGAGCTCATCAAGGTGCGGGAGAGGGCCCAAGGGGGCTGCCTTTTTTTGGAGGGAAACCGCTGCCGCATTTACCAAAGCCGGCCCTTACAGTGCCGCCATCTGGAGTGCTGGTCCGGCAGCCATGCCGGACAGTTGCAAGACCGGCCCCGTCTCAGCCGGAAGGATATTTTTTGCTCGGACCAGACCGCCGTGGACCTAATCGCCGAGTATGAGGCCAAGATGCCCGCCGCTGAGCTGGAAAAGGCCCTGGAGGGCGCTGCCCAAGGGCAAAAGGAGCATCAGGCCCAGGCCCTATCTTGGCTGGAGTTGGACCTTCGTCTGCGGCAGGGAGTGGCTGAGCGTTACGGCTATGCCGGACCGGAGCTGGAGCTTTTGTGGGGCCTGTCCGCTGTGGAGCTGGCCCGCATCCATGGCCTGGAGTTGGAGGTGGATGAGGCGGGCCGGCCGGCGCTTGGTAAAAAAGCCCATTCCCCCCGAATGTGACTCCTTTTCACTGCACCCGGAAATACCTACCTACCTGTTGAGGATAGGGGCAGCCGCCCGTATTGAAGCCCCATTTGATCTCAGCAAAAAAAGCATTTAAAATCAAATAGATATCAGCACAAATGCAGGCCTGGCTCCGGGGTAAAATTACTCCCGGCAGTGGCATATCCCTTGCAAAATCATTCGGAACAACTTTTTTCAGGAGTATGAGTACCATGCGCATTGGCCAGGAAACTCTAATCCGCACCATCGTCCGTGATGTATTTTTGATGCACTATGATCAGGTACAGACGGAAAAATCAATCTCTACGAACAAGATCGTCAACCTGCCTTCGGATTCACCGGGTTTTGCCGCAACCATCCTGGATTCGCGGCGGGCGCTCCGGGAGATAGTCCAGTACAACGCCAACCTGGATGCAGCCACCAGTTGGCTGACCGCCTCGGAGTCGGCCATGGACTCCATGGTCGAGCGCCTGAACCGGGCCCGGGTGGTGGCGGAGCAGATGGCCACAGGCACCTATCAGTCCGAGGAGCATGAGAGCGCTTCTGCGGAAATACAAAATATCATTGAACAAATCATAACCTTGGCCAACTCCCGCATTGAGGGTTCCTATATCTTCGGCGGCACCAGGACCGAATTGCCGCCCATCAACAGCCTTTTGGTGGCGGATAATTTCGCCAGCCTGGCCCAGGACAGCGGTCCTGGCCACGGAACCCTGGCCTCCATCTTTGAGGATCCTCCGCTCAGCGGCAACTATTTCTTCCAGATGGCCCGGGACACCACCGGTGCCGGCGCCACCCTGGTCATCAATCCCAACAACGCCTTGAACACCCTGGGCGACGGCCTGGCCGGAGTGGATTTCGATGCCGCCAACTGGACTATCACCCAGGCGGCCCTGACCAATCCTCCCCAAGGAATGATCCTCACCAACAACTCCAATCTCACCGGCCCGGCTGACCTGGTCTCCAACCGGGTGGGCGAGACCCTTTACTGGACCGGCGACTCCACGGTGGGCGAGCAGATCTTCCGCACCAAGGGCTCTGTGACCTTCACCGCCGGGGCCGGAGGTGCGGCCACGGTGCGCGTCAGCGAAGTCGCGGGACCGGGTTTCACCGACTTCGTTGTGAACGGCGCTACTGCCGCCGAATCGGCCCAGGACCTGGCCGAGCAGATCAACGCCTCGGGGAATGATTATTACGCCTGGACCGAAGGCACCACCGTTAACATCATGGCCCGCAATGGCGCCGCGGACACCTACACCATCAGCGAACCAGGAGCCCCTTCGGGCGTGTTCACTTTTTCCAACGACACCACCCTCCAGGACATGACCGATGCCTTTAACAACGGCACCCAGGCCACGGGTATGGTGCACCTTGTAGACGGCGCCGCCAACCTGCCCGCCGCCACCGATACGGTCACCTTGGGCAACTTCACCTGGACCTGGGGCGAGATCGCCCCCGGCCTGGACCCCACTGTCAACAATGCCGACGATTACGCCCTCGCCCTGGAGTCCTTCATCAACGCCAACAGCGACCAATTCACGGCCGTACGCACCACCACCGCCACCAGCAATGACGCCAGCGTGATTATCACCGCCCGGGCGCCGGGTATGGCCGGAAACGTACCTCTGACCGCTACCGGCGGCGTGCTGACTTCCGGGGAGCTGGTGGGGGGTATGGACGGCACTGACACCGACACCCCGGGGCATCTCTTCGGCTCCGGCACCAGCAACCTGCGCCTGAACACCCTGATAAAGGCCGAGGTCATTGAGGTGGATTCCGGCACCGGGGCCGTGACCATGCGGCTGCGTTGGTTCGACGACGACAACCTGCCCCAAACCAAGGATGTGGTATTGGGCGCGGCCGGCGAGGATAACTCCGTGGCGGTGCCTGAACTGGGAGACATATCCCTTTACCGCGATGATATGGATTTCCATGTGGGTGCGGTCTTTAATCTGGATTTGACCCATTACCAGGGCAATGAAGAGGACATCGCCCTGAATTTCTCCCAAGGCACCCGCATGACATACAACTGGAACGCCAGGCAGCTTCTGGGGGAAGGCCTGCGCCTGGATCTGCGCGATGAGAGCGTATCCCGCACCGGCGGCACCGGGGCGGGCTCGGTTTACCTGGATGGTATTTTCCAGGGGTTGCAGCCGCGCGACATCACCTTTGATGTGGTGAATGGCGGCACCCTTCCCGGCGGCGACGGCGTGACCTTCAGGGTCACCTGGACCGACGACAGTGGCAACGAGCACGTGGAGGAGCTCAATATAAGAGGAACCGGCCGCAACAACGGCGTGGTCCTGCCCTTGATGGGCACCTCTCCCAAGGTCGACCTCAACGGGGTTAGCACCGCAGCCGGTTTGGCCAACACCGGCACCGGCAGCATAACCCTATCCGGAACTTACACCGGCCTGACTCCCCGCGACCTGAACTTTGAGGTGATAAATCCGGGCACCGCCCCTGACGACAATATCACGGTCAGGGCCACCTGGGTGGATGATCAGGGGGCTCAGCACCAGGAAGACCTGGTCCTGCAGGGTACCGGCGCCGACAACGCGGTGGAGCTGCCCGGCGGCGACGGAATCTCTTTTTACCTGGAGCCCGGCGATTACGACTTGGGGGATACCTTTTCACATTCCTTCCAGATGTACCCGGACAATGCCGGTGAAGGCATCTTCTTTTACGTGGATAATCAGAACTTCGACGTGGGCGACAGCTTCCGCTATGAGATAGAAAAAGAGCCGGTGCATGTGCTGGACACTTTGATCCAGTGGCAGTACATGCTGGAAAACGGCACCCTGGAGGAGTCCCAGACCTTCAGCCAGCGGGCCCTGGAAGCCCTGGACGAGGCCTTGCAAAGCCTCACCGAGTACGTCGCCGAGGCCGGCACCCGCCAAACCCGCATCGAGGTGCGCACCTCGGTTCTGGAAGAACAAAATCTGTATGCCAGCGATATCCTGGAAGACCTGCAGGAGGTGGATCTGGTCGAGGCCTTCATGGATCTGCAGGCACAGCAGACCGCCTACAGCGCCGCCTTGAAGGTGATCTCAGTGGTGACCGATATGACTCTGGTCAACTTGCTCTAGGCCCGGCGCTGAGTTCAACCTTAAGCCCATCATAGGCCACCTGGGCC
>JASFOZ010000242.1:0-6650 GCA_050116255.1 Desulfarculaceae bacterium | reverse complement strand
AGCTATAGGCTCTCCTGTTTACGTTTTCATATGCCATATTGGTCAGGGTGACGATGTCAAAGACAGGCAGTCCCACCGCCCTTTGCACCGCCCTGGCAAAAGGGGGCATATTGGTGCACTCCAGCACGATGGCGCCGATATCGTCATGGCCTGAAACCAGCCGGTTCGCCATCCCTACCATATCCTGCTCCGCCGCGGCTACATCCATTTTTCCTTCCCTGTCATTGAGCAAGAAATCCCCAAAGTAGGTGTGTTGGACCCCCTCCACCGCCCGGGGAATGTGGCTCGCCCCCACCGATTCGAAATGAAGGTCTGTAAGCGTGTCCGAATTTGCGGTCAAAATGCCCACCCGGCGTTGTCCGGTTACAGCGTAGACCAGAGGAACCTGTAAGAGGCTCGAAGTGAAGATCGGCACCTCCAGGCTCTGGGAGAGCTCCCGATGAAACATGGCCAGGAAGCCGCAGGTGGTGACAAGCACCTTCACTCCTTCTTGGCAAAGGGCCTGGCAAGCTTCCAAAAACGGCTCCAGCAGGGACTTGTCCCTCTGAAATACAACCCGGTTGATAGAGGCCCCCTTGACCACCTGGTAGCGCAAAGGGAATGAAAAGGTGGCGGGATTGCCAATGTCCCCCGGAATCCTGGTGAACTTGGTATCCAGCATCACCAGTCCCACAGAATATCCCTTAAGTCCGTCAGCGGCGGTTTTATGCTCCTTTTTCATCATAATTCCTCCTTGATGAGGACAGGGCGGAACCGAAGACTACCCATTCAGGCCGTAATTAAAGGCATTATAGCACATGCCTTGGGTTTCACCTTTATTGACCCCCGCGACGCTCCCCACTACCCATACCATACCTTTGGCCGCTTCCTAAGCGAGGCGGTTGCATATGCATGCAGATCGCGGCCTCTCCCTAGTTCCGAACCCAGCAATCCGTGCAATCACGCGGCAGCAGGTGCTTACGAATCCTCAAGCTGGGAGTATATTCAAATCCATCCACCTCCAGGTAATAGCGTGGAACCTGAAAACCGGCTAATTTATCCGCCGCCCAATCGGAGAGCTCTGCAAATTCAACGCGCATCCCCGGCCTGAACTGTATGAAAAGCTTGATGTCCTGTTCACCGATATCGCTCTTTACGCCTATGGCCGCCACCGCCTCCACCGCGGGATGGGACATGAACACCCGCTCCACTTCCCAAGCGGACACGTTTTCGCCGCGAACCCGAATGCTGTCAGTGAGCCGTCCCACAAAATAAAGATTGCCTTCCCGGTCACTGCGGGCCATGTCACCGGTATAGAGCTTGCCGTTACGCAGGGTCTGGCCGGTGGCCTCCGGGGCGTTCAGATAGTGCGGGAAAAATACGCCCGGCAGCTTGGTGGAGAGCACGATTTGACCGATCTCGCCCGGAGGCACGGGATGATCATGGTCATCGAGCAGCTCCAGGTCCAGCCAGGGCAGCGGACGCCCGATGGAACCGGGGACGCCGAGGGTGTTCACCGTGGTAAAGCTCGAGCACTCGGTCATGCCGTAGACCTCCCGCAGCTCAAAACCAAAGCGCTCCCTTATGCCCTGCCAGGCGCCGGCGCTCACGCCCGCACCCCATGCCAGGCGGATGCTGTGCTTTGCAGGCACTGCATTTTCAGGCTGGCGCATAAGAATATCCAAAATGCCGCCCAGGTAATGCAGATGGGTGCTGGGGGTTGTTTGGATCTGCCGCCAAAACGAGGATGCCGAGAAACGCTCGACCAGTTGCAGCTCCACAGGTTCCAAAAACGGCACCATCAACACCTGAGTGCCGCCGATGTGGCACAGCGGCTCCCACAAGAATAGGCTGTCCCCGGCCTTGACATCAGCCACCATTATCACCGCTTCGCTGGCGATTCTCATCATGCGGTGGGTAAAGAGCACCCCCTTCGGCGGCCCGGTGGTGCCGGAGGTGTATATGATGCTCAGGACATCATCAGGGTTCACCTTGGTTTTGCGCGGCATGGGGGAGTCCTGCTTAGAGGACGGCACCTCCTCCAGGCTTACCACGGTGTCGGCGAGACCGGCCTCGGCGCAGCTGGCGGCCACAATATCCTTATAGGCGTCCTGTACGATAACCATCTCAGGGCAGCAATGCCCCAGGATGTACTGCACCCCGGCGCTGCGCAGCTTGGTGTTGATCGGCACCCAGGTAATGCCGCTGAGGGTAAGGGCGTAGACCATGGCTATGTGCAAGGGGTGATTATCGAGCATGAGTGCGACCCGGGAGCCGCGTTTCAGTCCTCGGACATGTAGCCAAGCCTGGATCGCCCCCACCCTCAGGGCAATATCCGACACGGTCTGGGACCGGCCCTTGAAGCTCAAAATCGGCCGGGATTTCTTTTTTAGCAGCCCTTGGTAAAGGATCTCGACGATGCCGAACTCATCGCCGGGATGCCGTATGGGAAAAAAATCCGCAAAGCTGCGGGGATTTTCGGAACTGACCATAATTAAGCTCCACTGGAGGTCCTTTGTTCAAATAGAAGCGGAAGCAAAAGCGCTATGGATATCACCAGCACCATGACAGTCGATACTGCGGCCAGAGTCGGGTCGACCTGAAGCTGCACGGCGTCCCACATATGCTTGGGCAAGGTGGTTTTTAAACCGCCGCTGACGAAAATGGCGATGGTCAACTCATCAAAGGAAGTGATAAAGGCAAACAAAAAGCTGGAAATCAGCCCGGGCAATAACAGCGGCAGGGTAATGGTCCGCAGCCGGGCCCAGTAGGAAGCCCCCAGGATGCGGGCGGCGTCATCCAGGCGCCAATCAAACTGCTTAAAGGCGGCGGACATGGTGACCACCACATAGGGAATCGCCAACACCGTATGCCCTATGACCAGGCCCGAGTCGGTTCCGGCCAGCCCCATTTGCGCAAAAAGGTAGAACAGCCCCACCGCTATTACGATGCGGGGGATGATCAGGGGTGCAATCAGAAAGGCGAACAGGGACTTGGACCATTTTTCCGGGAGCCGGGCCATGCTCAGCGACGCCCCCAGGCCCAGGGCCAGGGCAAACCCGGCGGTTATGGTGGCCACAATCAGGGAGCGCAGGATGGCGGCCCCCCAGACCGGGGAAAACAAAAAGGACTCGAACCATTTCAGGCTGAAGCCCTTCGGCGGAAATGTGAGGAAGGGCGAGTTGGTAAAGGCAATGGGGATGACAATGGCGATGGGCAGTAAAAGGAATATCAGTACGCCAAGGCCGTATACCTTCAGGTAAGGGAGCCTGATGGAAGAGGTCAGGCGCCGTGAGGCCAGGCTGAGCCTGCTTAAGGCCTGTCCTATAAGATACCACCCACCCCGCAAGGCCGCAGTGAGACGGCCGCCTTTGCGCAGCCGGGTGCTGGTCTCGCCGGCCAGGGAGGTGAGCCCCACCAGGCGGTCGTAGGCGAAAAATATGAGGATGGCGCTCACCAGCAAGGGGACCGAGAGGGCCCCGGCCAGTTTGAGGTCCAAGAGATCCTGCACCGCGGTGATGACCATCTGGGCCACCATGGTCTGGCTGGGGGTGCCCAAAAGGGCCGGGGTGATGAAGAAGCCCAGGCTGGTGATGAACACCAGCAGCCCGCCGGCGGCCGCACCCGGTATGGACAGAGGCAGAAACACCGTAACAAAGGAGGATATGCGGTCAGCCCCCAGGGTCTCCGCCGCCTGTATGAGCTGCCGGTTTATGCCCTGCATGATGGGCAGCATGCTAAGCACCGCCAGGGGCAGCATCCCGTGCACCATACATATCAGAACCGCGACTAAGGAAGGCACCAGGGAGAAAGGATCGCCGGTAAGCCCCAGCTTGAGGGAGAGACTTCCCAGCACCCCGGTCCGGGACAACATCAGGATCCAGGCAAAGGCCTTAACCAGGTAGCTGGTCCAAAAGGGCACCAGCAGACACACGTACCAGCGTTTTTGCATCTTTCCGCTGAAGCGGCTGAGAAAATAGGCGATGGGATAACCCAGGCCCACTGACAACACCGCGGTAAGGACAGATATCAAAAAGGTGGTGGTGAGGACCTTGGCATAGACCGCACTTTTGGTGATTCTCTCGAACTGATGGAGGTTGAAGCCCTCCTGGGCTGAATAGACGGCCCCTTCCAGGATCTGGTATACAGGGAAGCCGAAAAAATAAACCAGGAAGATAAGCACCGGCACCGCAGGCAGCAGCACCTTCAGGCGGATAAGCAGGGAGGACGGGTCCGGCATCTTCATCCTGATCCTCCGCCCTACCTCATCAGGGGCGTGGAATTGGCCACATCCCAGGTGATTCCAACCCGGTCGCCCACCAGGGGGGCTTGGCTCCTGACGCAGCGCACCACAAACTGGCGGTTTGAGCCCAACCCCACCACCACCCGCAGGTCGGTGCCGATGAATATCAGCTCATCCACAATGCCGGCCAGCAGGCCTTTCTGGGGATCAGACAGCCGCGCGCATTCCGGGCGGATGAGCAGGTTGAAGCTGTCTGGAAGCTCGGCTTTCCAGGGCGGAACCGGCAGCCGGAAACCGTCACAGGCATATTCCGCCGGGCCGCCTTCCCGCTCCACCGGCAATATGTTGGAATGGCCGATAAACTCGGCCGCGAACAGCGACGCCGGGCGGTAATATATTTCCTGGGGGGTCCCGGTCTGCTCCACATAGGCGTTGTTGATCAGACAGATGCGGTCGGAGAGCAGCAGGGCTTCTTCCTGGTCATGGGTTACATATATAAAGGTGGCGCCGATCTCTTTGTGCAGCCGCCTTATTTCCAACTGCATATGTTCGCGCAGCCTCTTGTCCAAAGCGCCCAAGGGCTCATCCAGCAGAATGATGGACGGGTTGTAGACAAAGCAGCGGGCCAAGGCGATGCGCTGCTTCTGGCCGCCTGAAAGCTCGTGGGGAAAGCGGTGGGCGAAGTCTTCCATCTTGACCATGCGCAGCGCCGCCTCCACCGCCGGCCCCATCTTGGCCGTTTTCCACCCCCGCATGCGCAGGGGATAGGCCACATTCTCCGAGACCATCATGTGGGGGAACAAGGCATAGCTCTGAAAGACCATGCCGATTCCGCGCTTGCCCGCGGGCAGTCTGGTGGCGTCTTTGTCGTCAATGAAGACACTGCCCTGGCTGGGCCTTAACAGGCCCGCGATCATCATAAGCAAGGTGGTCTTGCCCGACCCGGAAGGGCCAAGAAGGGTGAGAAACTCACCCTCCTTGACCCTCAGGTCACTGGGAGCCAACGCCAGAACGTCATCGTAGCGTTTGCTCAGGCCTTTGATTTCAAGCTTGAAATCGCATGCCGTCATTTCAGAATCCATGCATTGAAGCGCTCAATGGCATCCGCCCGGTTTTGCTGCCACCACCCGTGGTTGGGCATGAACATGCCCTTGAGGTTGCCCGGCGCCGTGGGCAGCAGGCTGGCGCGTTTCGCCGGGATATGGTCATATGCCTTAAGGTTGGTGGGGCCGTAGGCAAGCACCTCGGTGATGACGGACTGGCGCTTGGGATCGCTGCAAAAGCGCACAAACTTTTTAACGGCCTGGGCCCGGGGCGTGCCCTTGGGGATGCCCCAACCCTCCAGGGAGTACAATCCCTGGTTCCATAAGATTCTGACCGGGGCTCCGCCGTCTATGGCCGCCTGGGCGCGGCCGTTCCAGATGGCGATCATGTCCACTTCGCCGGATTGAATGAGCTGGGTTGACTGGGCGCCGCTGGTCCACCACACCGCCACATGCTTTTTTATGCGGTCCAGGCTGCGCAGGGCGCGCTTATAATCCAGAGGATACAATTTAGCGGGCGGCACCCCGTCGGCCAGCAGGGCTATTTCCAGGGTATCGATGGGATTGCGGCGCAGGGCGCGGCGGCCTGGGAACTTTTTGACGTCCCAAAAATCCGCCCAGGTTTTGGGCCCGTTTTTCCCGAACTTGTCGGCCCGGTAGGCCAGCACCGTGGCATACACGTCCATCCCCAGCCAGTCCGGTTTCACCGCCTCCTTCATAATGCCCGGAAAGTCGCCGGGCTTCAGGCCCATGGGCTCCAACAACTTCCGTTTTTCCAGGAGCGGAACATCCTGGGCCAGGGTAAGGATGGTGGCATCCCAGATGTAGTTTTTGGTCTCCACCATGGCTTGAAACTGGGCGGCGGGCTGTGAGGCCCTGGCCACGCTTACCACCTTTATGCCGGTGGCCTTTTCAAAAGGATCATAAAAGGCATCGCGGTAGGCCTTTACATAGGGGCCGCCCGGGTCGGACACCACGATCTGTTTGACCTCTTTGGCATGAACCGCTGCGCCGATACCGGTCATCAGAATCAAACAGCAGACAGCCAACAACAATTGCCAACGTTTGGGGCCAATAAAAACCTTCATGCATCCACCTCCTCATATAAAGAAGTTAAGCGCCCCGCATATTCACGAGGCCACGTATGAATAGGCGTCTATCGAGACGCAGCCTGGATGCACCCCATGACGAGGCGGTCAAGGGAATGGGCTGCTCTTCTTACTCAGGAATGGGCAGTACAATCTGGTTTATCTTCAGGGCCCTACTAGGTGTTGTTATCAAGGACGTTGTTCACATTTATCCAATCTTGAGATTGGTGGTTGATATTTCAAAGCGGAGTGCGGCCGCTTGTTATTGTAGTAATCGGTCCATGGCCCCAGATTGTC
>JASFOZ010000241.1:0-6682 GCA_050116255.1 Desulfarculaceae bacterium | reverse complement strand
TGGGGCTTGAGGTCCAGAGACAGGTCCTCACTGTAGGTGGCCACGGGAATAGCCCTGGTGGTAAGGCCCACGGAATCATAGGCGCTAAGCTTCAAATAAGCCTCCACCAACAGGCGGTAGTTTCGTTTCCCCGGGGGCGCCAAAAAAACCGCCTTGCGTGATAGCTCCGCGCCGGGCACGAACTGGAAGTAGCTCCGGGGCACCAAGGCGCCGCTTTCAGCTCCGGCGCTTTGGTCAAGGGCCCGCAGCGGCCACAAGGAACCGTCTTCCTTAATCAGGTAGAGCCTCCAATCCCACATGGGTCCGGACAAGGACTCGAAACCAGGGTAGGTGTTTGGGGGGCCCACATAAATATCCGTGGTCCTTTGCACCTGGTCCGGACTTACCGATGCCTGGAGAGTCAAGTTTATCTTCGCAGGCGTGGGCCCTGGGTCAAGCAGCCCCAAACCGGCGCAGCCAACCCCCAACACCGCTAGCGGCAGCAATATCAGAACAAAAACCGAGTACGGCCTGCCTAAATATCTTTTCATGAGTAAAATACTCCTTAAGCAAGTTAATTTATTGTACCTCCTTTCCCCAAAGGCGGCGAGGCCCCCTGATTTTGGAATAGAGCTGGTATGCCTTTTTTCTCCCCAGGCCGCGCCTTGAAGACTGCAGGCCAATTATGCTAATGAATTAATTAGTTTTATGGTTCACCCCTTAAATGAAGGGTTAGACGAAACTCAGGCCAGAGCATTCCGTCTACCCCAATAAACGGCTTCGGAGGCCAGCTATGACCTCTGATCATCAGGCCGCCGCCCCAGCCGATCATCAACGCTCCGATGCGGCACAACCTCTTCCCAGCCCTGATCCCGACCAGGGGTTTGTGCGCTGGCTCGAGCAGAACCGCCAAGACATCATAGATGAGTGGGCGCTAAGGCTGGCCGTTCTCTCTCCGGCCTACCGCAAGCGCCCCTCCTACGAGCTCTTCGGCACCGCTGCCGAGGCCTTTGATGCCAACCTGGAGGTCTTGGCCACGGGGAAGCTGGACCGGATGGAGCGCTTTATAAACTACATCACCGAAATCCGTCTGGGGGCCGGATTTCCCCTGTCCGACGTGCAAAAGGCCTTCGAGCTTTTCAGGATCATTGTGGTCAAAAAACTGAAGGCCCCACATCTGCAAGGGCTCCTGGCCCAGGCCACCGAGGCCATCAACGCCTGCCTGGCCCATACCATCCACCGCTTTTCGGATCACTTCCAGACCATGCACGAAAGGGCCATCCGCAAGCACGCCCAGAACCTGGAGCGCACGGTGCGCCAGCGCACCGCCGAGCTGGCTGAGAGCGAGAGACGCTACAAAACCCTGGTGGACGAGATCAACGACGGATATTTCATGATCCAGGACGAAAGAATCGCCTATGCCAACCGGGCCTTCTGCCGCATGCACCACGCCAAGCTGGGGGAGGTGCTGGGACGCCCCTATCTGGATTTTGTCACCGAGGACTGCCGTTCAAGGGTGTCAGAGGCCTATGGCAAGGCCCTTAAGGGGCGGTCGGCGGTTAAGCAACTGGAGTTCACCCGCACCGGCCCGCCTATTGAGCGCGCAGCCACGGAGATCAAATCCAAGGTGGTGGACCTGGGCCAAGGCCCGGTCACCATCGGCATCTGCCGCGACATCAGCCAGAGAGTGGCCATGGAGGCCAAGATCAGGGAGCACGAACGCTTGGCCTACGTGGGCCATATCGCGGCCTCATTGTCCCATGAAATCCGCAACCCCTTGTCCACCTGCACCCTGAACATGCAGATCCTGGAGGAAAAACTGGCTCTGGACGGTTTCGACCGCCGCCGTCTGGTTATCACGGTGCGTGAGCTGACCCGGCTGGAGAACATCCTGCGCCAGCTTTTGGACATCGCCCGCCCGGTCAGCCTGCTGCCGGCGCCCCTGGATTTAAAAGAGCTGGCCCAGGATTGCCTGGTTCTGTTGGAAGGCAAGGTGGCCGAAAAGGGAATAGAGATCCGGCAGCGTCATGCCCTGGATCTGCCGCTCATCGAGGCGGACGGGGCCAAGCTGGAGCAGGCCTTGCTGAACCTGATGCTGAACGCCATCGAGGCGGTGGGCCAGGGCGGCCGCATCACCCTGTGGACCAGGTCCAGGACCCACAAGACCGGATCGTCCGTTGACTTGGGGGTGCATGACAATGGCCCCGGAATCGACTCCCAGCAGATGGACCAGCTGTTCACACCCTTTGCCACCAGCAAGAGCCAGGGAACCGGCCTGGGCCTGGCCAATGTCAAGCGCATCGCCGAGGCCCACCACGGCAAGGTGATCGTAAAGAGCCGCCGCGGGCGCGGCGCCACCTTCATCCTGAGGCTGCCATGCGCGCCATGAACAACATCCTGGTCATCGAAGACGAGGACTCCCTGCGCGAGTCTTTGGAGATGTTTCTAAAGGAGAGAGGGCTTACCGTGCACAGCGCCGGCAACGGCGAGGAAGGCCTGAGGCTTTGGCGGAAGCACTCTCCCCAGGTCATCATCCTGGATATCAGGCTTCCTGACGTCTCCGGGCTGGAGATGCTGCCCCGGATCACCTCCCTTGACCCCGAGGTCAAGGTGATAATGATCACCGCCTTTCATGACATGGAAACCACCATCGAGGCCATGCGCGCCGGGGCCTATGACTACATCCGCAAACCCCTTCAGGCCAAGGAGCTGGACCGGGCCGTGAACCAGGCCCTGCACATAGCCGCCGCCACCCGCAGCCACCGGCCGGTGGTGGCGGACGCCGAACCGCCCGACCCCCGGCGGCGCATCATCGGCAACACCCCGGAGATGGCCTCCATATTCAAGACCATCGGCTTGATATCCCGCAACCAGGCCACTGTGCTCATAAGCGGCGAAACCGGCAGCGGCAAGGAGCTGATCGCCCGGGTGATCCACGAATCCTCCATCCGCAAGCAGGAGCCCTTTATCACCGTGGACTGCACCACCTTGGTGGACAATCTTTTGGAGTCGGAGCTTTTCGGGCATGAACGCGGAGCCTTCACCGGGGCGGTGGAGGCCAAGCAGGGGCGCCTGGAGCTGGCCGGAAAGGGCACCATCTTCTTCGACGAGGTGGGGGATATGCCCCTTTCCCTGCAGGCCAAGCTGTTGCGCTTTTTGGAGTACCGCGAATTCACCCGGGTGGGGGGCAGCGCCGTTCACCGCTCCCAGGCCCGCATCATCGCCGCCACCAACCAGAACCTGGAGCAGATGTGCCAAGAAGGCGGCTTCCGGCAGGACCTGCTATTTCGGCTGAAGGTGGTGAGTATTCATGTGCCTCCCCTGCGTCAGCGGCTGAGCGACCTGCCCGAGCTGGTGCAGTTCTTTTTGGGCCAGATAAACCATGAACTGCAAACCCGGGTGACCCGGGTTGAAGAAGAGGCCATGGAAACGCTGCGCAGCCACACCTGGCCGGGCAACGTGCGGGAGCTGAGGAACGTGCTCACCAAATCCGCCCTGGAATCCAGGGGGGCGGTTCTATTGGCCGAAGCCGTGAAAGCCGCTTTGGCCGGGCCCCTTCCCGGCCAAGAGCCCAGGGACGGCCTCCGCACCTTGGATGAAGTGGAAAACGATCATATTCTCAGGGCCCTGAGCCAGGCTGAATGGAATATCACCGTCACGGCCCAGACCCTGGGCATCTCCAGACCCACCCTGCGCCGCAAGATGGCCCGCTACGGAATCAAGCGCCCCCACTAAAGGGCCCGCCGGTAAGAACCTTACCACCCTTCGGAATACATCGTTCCAGCAACCCCGTTTCAACGCCCTAACGCCTTTGATCGACAAAGAAGCCTTTTCCGCGTGAATAAAGCCACTTAATGGCCCAAGACCGCAGGTGGCGGCCTTTGGCACATACCTTGCCTAAGTTAATTCCTGGGCCGAGCCTGGGCCGGCCCACCGAGGGTGATGACTTCTATCAAAACTCTCAAAGAAGTCCGCAAGGAGCACATCGAGCAGGTGTTGAAATCCACCAAGGGTGACACGGAAATGGCCTGCCGCATCCTAGGAGTCTCCCCCCCGGTCCTGCGCCGATTGATTAAGGAACACGGGCTTGCGCCTGCTGAGGCCCAATCCCGACGCCACTCAAACCCCACAGAGGAGTGATGGGATGAAGGACAAGGCAATATTGATTTGTGCGGCGGCCGCTTTGGCCCTTTTATTCACCTTGCCCGCCCCGGCATTGGCGGCAAAACCCATTGTAATAGGCGCTCCCCTTTCTACGGCGTTCCTCTATGGCTGGGACGCCGAGAAGGCCATCAAGCTGGCGATTGAGGAGATAAACGCCGCCGGTGGAGTAAAGGTGGGAAAAGAAAAACGCCCATTCCAGGTGGAGGTCATCGACACCCGTGACCTGGAACCGGGGGTGCCGGTGAGCGAGGCCCTGTTGGCGGTGGAGAAGCTCATCCTGGAGAAAAAGGCCGATTTCATCGTGGGCGGACCGGTGCGCTCCGAAGCGGCCCTGGCGGCCATGGGCCTTTTGGTCAAGTATAAAAAGATCTCCATCCTCACTACCGGAGCGCTCACCCCCAAGTACCACGCCCTGGTGAAAAAAAGCCCCGAGAAGCTAAAGTATTGTTTCCGCATCTCCGGGGAGGTGGTTTGGCTGCTAAAAGGGGAGATCATCCCCAGCCTGTTGGCGGTGGGTAAAAAGTACAATCTCAACAAGCTGTTTGTGATGGTGCAGGACGTGGCCCACGCCCGGGCCGTGGGCAAGCTGGTGAGCAAGGCCATGGCGGGCAAGGGCTGGGAGGTGCTCGGCACCAAGATCTACCCCACCGGCGCCACCGACTACTCAATGGGCCTGTTGGAGGCCAAGAAGAAAAATGCCCAGGTGATCCTGATCACCATGGATATGCCCGAAAGCTCCATACTTCTCAAGCAGTGGTACGACATGAAGGTGCCCGCTCTGCCCTTTGGCACCATCATCGCCGCCGCTGAGCAGCCCGGCTTCTGGAAGGCCACCCAGGGCAAGGGCGAGTACTGCCTGGCCAATGTGGTCAACGCCGGCAACGCCCCCAGCAAGGCCACTCCCTGGACCATGAAGTTCGTGAACGCCTACAAGAAGAAATACGGCCTGGAGCCTGAAGGTTACGGCACCTCCTCCAGCTATATGGCGGTCTACACCCTCAAAGACGCCATCGAGCGCGCCGGCACCCTGGATTCAGACAAGGTGGTTGAGGCCCTGAAAAAGACCGATATCATGGGCGTGTACGGCCGCCTGCGCTTTGATCCCAAGAGCAATCAGGTCGTCCCCGGCCTTGACCCCAAAAAGGCTGCGGTGGGGACCATGTTCCAGTGGCAAAAGGGCAAGCGGGTGGTGGTATATCCGCCTTCCATCGCCATGGGTGAAATCCTCCTGCCCCCGTGGATGAAAACCAAATAGCAGCTTAAATGGCGCCAGTTCCCGGCCGGAGGCCTTGCCTCCGGCCGGGAGAATCACCAACCGCGAAGGCCAACCATGGAAATCCTGATTTACGGCACCATAAACAGCGTTTCTCTGGCACTGATGGCCCTGGGCTTTTCCCTGGTCTACGGGGTCAGCCGCCTGCCCAACTTTGCCCACGGCGCCATCTATGTGCTCACCGGTTATCTCACCTGGGTGCTGATACACACCCTGGGCCTGAACTACCTGCTGGCCGCCCTGGCGGCCCTGGCGATCTGCGGGCTGGTGGGGGCGGCCATGTACCATTTCATACTGGTACGCATCCGGGGCATGGCCATCAGTGAGATCATAGCCTCCTATGCCATCGGCCTGGCCATTTTGGAGGGACTGCGCTGGGGGGGGCTCAAGGGAGCCACCATTATTCTGCAGCCCTTTATTAGGGGCAGCGTGAACATAGTGGGAGTGCCGGTTGATTACCAGCGGCTGTTGGTGGTGGGGCTGGGCGCCCTCTTGGTGGGGATGCTGTGGCTCTTTGTAAACTCCACCCGCCTGGGTCTGGCCCTCAAGGGCATGGCCCAGGACGAGCGCGCCGCCTTGACCCTGGGCATAGACTCCGACTTCATGGCCGTGGTGGCCATGGCCCTGGGATCGGCGTTCGCCGGCATAGCCGCCCTGATGCTTCTGCCCCTGGGCAACATCGTGGTGGAGGCCGGCTACAACGTATTGATCATGGCGGTGGCGGTCTGCATCGTGGGAGGCTTGGGCAGCTGGACCGGGGCGGTGCTGGCCTCTTTCTTGATCGGATTCGCCCAGATCCTCACCGTGGTTTATCTGGGCGCCCATTTCCAGGTGGTGGTGGCCCTGAGCGCCATCATCATCACCTTGATACTGCGGCCCAGCGGCTTGTTCGGCCGCCAAAAAGAGCTGGAAGAGAGAGTATGAGCATGTCCCGCCAAGATCAGGCCATGCGCAAGGAGAGACTGGACCGGGGCATCAAGGTCCGCAGCGACGGAGTGTACGCCATAAGCTCATGGCGGGAGATGGCCTATCTCCTGGCCCCGCGTCTGGCCCTGATCCTGGGGCTTTTGGCCCTGCCCCTGGCCTTGACCGCCCTGCCCTACTGGCAGCGGGTGGTTTCCATAATCTGTATCTACGCCCTACTAGCCATCAGCTTTGATTTTTTGGCCAACTACGTGGGGCTGGTCTCATTGGGGGGCGGCTTCTATATAGGGGTGGGGGCCTATATCGCCGCCCTGCTGAACACGGAGCTGGGTGTGCCCACCT
>JASFOZ010000240.1:0-6708 GCA_050116255.1 Desulfarculaceae bacterium | reverse complement strand
TGGCCTTGGTGCGGGAAACAACCTTTGCCGGCTTGGATGGCTTAAAAACCACAGCAGTTAAAAATGTCAGAGAACTTAACACTGCCTCAGAAATGACGCTTATTGGATTGGCAGTAGCATTCATCATCGGTGTTTTGCTGGCCGTGTTCATTACCCTAAGCATCACTAAACCCATTAACGCAGTGATTGTGGGCCTTACCGCAGGTGCGGCCCAGGTAGCCAGCGCCTCCAACCAAGTCAGCAGCTCAGGTCAATCGCTCGCCGAGGGGGCTGCTGAACAAGCCGCCTCTCTGGAAGAGACCAGCAGTTCCATGGAAGAGATGGGCTCCATGACCCGTCAAAATGCTGAGAACGCCGGGCAGGCAGATGGTCTTTCCAAAGATACCAAGCAAGTAGTGGATCGAGCCAACCTTGCCATGGCTGATCTGACCACTTCCATACAAGAAATAACATCCGCCGGCGAAGAAACTGGCAAGATTATCAAAACCATAGATGAAATTGCCTTTCAGACCAACCTGCTCGCGCTGAACGCTGCGGTGGAGGCCGCCCGCGCGGGCGAGGCTGGTGCTGGCTTTGCGGTGGTGGCCGATGAGGTGCGTAACTTAGCTATGCGCGCCGCCGAGGCAGCGAAGAACACCTCCGATCTCATTCAAGGCACCATAGAAAAAACCAAACATGGTTCGCAGTTGGTGGAAAAGACCAACCAGGCATTTGCAGAGGTGGCCGCATCATCCACCAAGGTTGCGGAATTGATCGCCGAGATCGCAGCTGCCAGTGACGAGCAGGCCAAGGGCATAGATGAAGTTACCCGGGCCATGAGTGAGATGGACAAAGTGACACAGCAAAACGCAGCCAATGCTGAAGAGTCGGCTGCTGCTGCTGAGGAATTAAGCGGCCAGGCTGAAACCATGCAAGGTTTTGTGACCGATCTGGTGTCTTTGGTTGGCAACAACAACGGCAATGGTAATGGTAAAAAGCGTCTAAGCATCGGTTTTACAGCGAAGAAAACACCGAAATACTTGCCAGATTCAAAACCTAGTAGCATTAATAACTCAAAACAATTAAGTGCACCTAAGAACGCTAAAAAAGAGATACCTTTGGAAGAAAACGCTGATTTCACCGACTTCTAGCAGGTTGTTGAAAAGCAGCCTGTAAAGGCCATGCCGAGGCACAACCAGGGGGTGCAATGCCCCCTGGTTGTTAAGATTCAGGCAACACGCCTGTTTAATAATCCTAATCAGTTATCTCCTGATTGTCCCACTGCAATTTAATTGGGGTAGGCGTTTCTTAACCTTGGCGCCATAAAGGTGTCACAAAGGAGCGGTATGCTGTGACCAACTTGACCGCTTGATGGAGAGGCAGACATGAAACCAGTGGTGGCCCTGCCCCAAAAGACAGAGCAAAGCGCCATCAAGGCTCAGAACCTGGGCAAAGTCTATCCCAACGGCACCCGCGCCTTGAGCGATGTTTCTATCAGCATCGAGCAAGACGAGTTCGCGGTCGTAATCGGCCTTTCCGGCGCGGGCAAATCCACCCTGTTAAGGTGCCTCAACCGGCTGATCCGCCCTACTGAGGGGCGGCTCTTTTTGTTCAACCAAGACATCACCAACGTGAGTGGGCAAAAGCTCAGAAACGTGCGCTGCCGGGTGGGCATGATCTTTCAACAGTTCCATCTGGTGCGCCGCTTGACCGCCTTGGAGAATGTGTTGGTGGGACGCTTACGCTTCAACTCGCGGCTTGTGCGCCACAAGATGTCCCTGCTGCGGCTGTTCAGCAAGCAGGAACGGGAAGCGGCCTTTGACTGCCTGAAACAGGTGGGCATCGCTGAATTGGCCTTTCAGCGCGCCGATACCCTCAGCGGCGGGCAGCAACAGCGCGTGGCCATTGCCCGGGCCCTTGCCCAAAATCCAGAGGTCTTTTTGGCTGACGAACCTGTGGCCAGCCTGGACCCGCGCAGTTCCGAGATCGTGATGGACACCCTGCGCCGGATTCAGCAGACTCGCCGCATCCCGGTTGTGGTCAATCTGCATCAAGTGGACTTTGCCCAGCGCTACGCCACCCGGATATTGGGAATGGCCAGGGGCAGGGTGGTGTTCGAGGGCGGGCCCAGTGACCTTTGTCAGGAGGCCATAGAGATGGTCTACGGAAAAGAGGCCAAAGAGGTGCTTTGTGAGCTTTCCTTTGCCTCCTAGCAACCTCTGGCGGCTGGAATCAAATCCAGCTCTGCCAACCTATAACAGGCTGTCCAGTGCTTGCTCCGCATAACAGATACCCCAAACCAAAAACACGTTTTTTATAAATCCCCAACAAAGGAGAGGAAGACCAATGTTAAAAAAGGCTGGTTTATTCATAACCCTGTTCAGCTTGGCGGTTGCCCTGATCCTGGCGGGCACGGCCCAGGCAGGTGACAAAGCCGATTGGCCCAAGACGCTCAAGATCGGCCTGATCCCTACTGAGGGCGGGGCTGATATTCTTAAGCGCTTCAAGCCGCTGATCGAGCATTTGGAAAAAACCCTGGGCGTGAAGGTGGAGGGCTTCTCCGCCTCTGACTATGCAGGCATTATTACGGCCATGGCTCACAAGCATATCGATTTCGCCTACTTTGGGCCCAAGAGCTACACCGATGCCGCGGATAAGGCCGGAGCCCAGGCAGTGGCCCTGGAACTTAATAAAAAGAGGCAGCCTGGGTACACGGGCATAATCATCACCAGGAAAGATTCCGGCGTAAAGAGCATGAAGCAGGCCAAGGGCAAGACCTTTGCCTTCACCGACCCCAACTCCACCTCCGGCTTTTTGGTGCCCAACATTCTTTTCGCCCGCGACCTGAAGGTCAAACCTGAGAAGTACTTCAAAAAGGTGAGCTTCTCCGGGTCTCACGGCGCCTCCATCCTGGCGGTGAAGAACGGCTCTGTGCAAGTGGCCGCCACCAACAATATCGACCTGGACCGCATGATCGAAAAAGGCCAGGCTTCCTTGGATGATTTCAATATCATCTGGCGCTCGGACCTGATTCCGGGCGCACCCATGTGCGTGCGCAAGGACCTGCCCGAAAGCCTGAAAGCAGCCTTTGCCGGCGCTTTGCTCATGTTCAACAGCAACAAGGCGGGCATCAAGAAATTGCAGAACGGCGGTTATGCCTTTGCCGACGACACCACCTATGACGTCATCCGTTATCTCAAGCGGCTGAAAAGGCAGATGGCCAAAAAGAATTAATGCCTTTTGATCAGCTGTCACTCCGGCGCACCCGGATGATCTCCAAGGGGATCATCCGGGTTGCCGCATCAATCTCAAGGGATATATGGCATGGCCGATGAATTGACCCTGGAGCGGCTCACTCCGCACATGACTCCCAAACAGAAGGCGCTCACCTGGCTTATGCTGATTACAGCCTTTGCAATGCTGGTGGCCTCATACATAGCCACGGGCATCGAACCCCTGAAGCTTTACCAAAAAAGAGAAAACGCCTTTATCTATCTCTTTGGCAAGGATTTGCAGGAAAAAGATAAAAAGGAGGCCATGCGCCAGGCCCAGCGCATGCCCCAGATAGTAGCCGCACAAGAGGCCCGGCAAGAGGTCAAGAGACAGCTGGCGTCGCGCACCGAAAAGCCATTGCCACAGACTATGGAGAAGATGGTGCGGGACAGGACAGACGAGATCCTTGCAAACACTCCTGAAGCGGAAAAAGAAGAGCTGATCCAGCAGGAATACAGCCGTATTCTGGATGACAAACGGGGCGGTTTCTTTCCTCCGGAGACCGCCTGGCCCAATCTGGCCTCCTATTTGGCCGCCTTGGTGGAGACCATCGCCATCGCCATATGGGGGAGCCTGATCGCGGTGGTGGTGGCCCTGCCTGTATCCATGTTCGCCGCTGAAAACACCCTGGCCTTGATGGTGCAGGGGAGCGGCCCTTGGCAGCGTTTTGCCCGCTGGGTGAGCCGCTTTTTGGTAAGGCGTTTGTTGGACTTCTGCCGGGGGTTCAACGAGTTCGTCATGGCCCTTATCTTTGTGGCTGTTATCGGCCTGGGGCCTTTTGCCGGGGTGCTGGCCCTGGCCATACATACCTTCGGAATCCTGGGCAAGGTGTTCAGCGAGGCCATCGAACAAATAGAGCCCGGCCAGGTGGAGGCGGTCATTGCCAGCGGGGCCGGCCCCACCCAGATCATGTCCTTTTCCGTCCTGCCCCAGGTGATGCCCTTGATCGTCAGTTACAGCCTGCTTCGCTTTGAGTCCAATGTCAGGAGCGCCACCATCCTGGGATTCTGTGGCGCCGGGGGCATCGGCTTTCTCATGTTCGACAAGATTAACGGTTATCTTTACCGCGAGGTATGCACCATGATGATCTTGGTGATCATCAGCGTCACCATCATCGATTACCTGTGCGGCATATTGCGCAAGCAGTTCGTCTGATATAGGTGCGGCCCCGGCTCATGCCGGCGCCTGGTGCGATAAAATAAGGCGCCGTCCGGCTCAGGAGGAGGCAGGGTAAAAGAGCCGGTCCTGAAATCCTTCAGGACCGGCTGGATTGCTTTTAGGGGAGGAGCCTACTTGAATTGTTTGTGGCAGTCTTTTTTCATAGCCTTTAGATCCAAGTAGGCCTGGTTCAAGGCGGCGGAGTCGTTGTTCTCTGCGGCTGCGAGCAGGGCCTGGGCCTTGGCCTGGAACTCGGGGTACAGGGTCTCGCCCTTGTCTGCGTCCGAGAAAATGATCATCTGCAGGCAGTCCTGGTAAAAGGTCTGGACCTCTGCGGCGCTGACTTCTCTCTCCTCCTCCAGGGCCTTACCCATCTCTTTGAACCGCTTGTCCATGCGCTTTTTGAGCTTTTTATAAGAGGGGCTCTTCTCCTCGGTTTTCTCGGGGGCCTGTCCCTCTTCTGGGGAGACCACCTCTAAAGCCGGCTCTGGGGACGCATCCGGCGGAGCTTCCTCGCCCGCCTCCTCCAGGGGGATCTCCTGAGTGGAGAGCCGGAACTGGACCTTGATCGAGGTCTTGCCTTTTTTGGATTTTAAGGACTCCTTGACCTTTACCAGGCCCTCGAACTCCACCTCCCCGTTGCTTATCTGGATGGTGCCGTTCTCCAGTTGATCCGCCAGCCGGCGCAGGTACCCCACCGCCTCTTCCCGGGAATATATGTGCTTGGCTTTTTTCTTGTTATCTGAACTGGTTTCCATTGTACGTCCTCATTTTGTCTTGCCGTCTTCGGTTTTCTTGCTGCCACGGCCCTTTTTCACGGCGTCCTTGGCCTTGGCACTACCTTTTCTTTTGCCTGTTGCCGCCTTTTTAGAGGCGGATTTGTTAGAGGCCTTGGTACTCGTTTGTTTCAAGCCTGCAGCGGCTGGAGGAGCCCCTGCACCTCCCGGAGCCTGGCTGCTGATAACCATTGACGCAGTGTCCAGGTTTTCCGGCTTCAACTCTCTCCAGGTGATCTGCACGGATATGTTGTTCTTGCCCTTTTTTTCAGAGGCGCTCACCTCCACTTCCAATGGCAGGGCCTCATCCATGTTGAAAAATACGTATTCAGCGCCCATTTGCAGGCAGATGGACTTCTTTCGAAAAGAGTCCACCAGGTTCTCCAGGTGATTCACCGCCTGGGTGAGACTCAGGCTGGCCTTGTATGAGATCTCCTTTTTGGGCATCCTATGCTCCTTGGTAGAGGTTAACGCCAAATCCATTTATGTTGATGACGCCAGCGGCATCAGGATGTGATTCGCCTCCGGGCGGCCTCAGCGCTACGATAATGGGTGAGGCGTATGGATAGGTCGCCGCTCAAGCCAGCTTCTCCACCTGCTCCAAAAGCCGGTCCGCAGCGCCCAAAAAGTCCACACCGCCGGTGAGTTCAAAGACCCTCACCCCTTGCAGGGCGGCCAGATAGGCCTGGTCCGAGTGGTCTGGTTCTGCCTCTCCGGCCAGAAAAAAGAGCCCCCAGTCCTTTTTAAAGGCGGCCAATAGGTCCAGGCGCCTGTTCAAGTCCACTTCCTGAACTACCAGCCCAGAACCGTTCCGCTGCCAGTTGAGAATGGCCAAGGCGTCAAGGGGGCTTTTAAGCTCAAAGCGGTACGGGCCGAAGCATTGGGCGATGTCCACATCGTATTTATGCTCCAGGTCCCAGATCTCGTCAGTAGTGAGGGCGGCGAACTGCTCTTTTTCCTCAGGGGGGATCACCCCGGCCAAATCCGGGTTGTTCAGGGCGGTGCCGGGGTTTATGCGGGGCAGCTTGGGGACCCCGATCATCTGGGCCCGGCCGCCACCCCGCTGCACCAGGAGGCGGTCGTTGGAGATGAAGGTGACCCCTTTGCTCATCAGGTGCAGGGCCAAGGTGGACTTGCCCATGCCTGAGAAGCCGGCCAGGGCCACTCCGGCCGAACCGGTCCTGATCCCGGCGGCGTGGGCCAGCAGACAGCCCTGGTTCAGCTCCATTTGGATGAGCCGGTTGTTGACAAAGTTCACCACCTGGTTGGAGTTGGCCAGGCAGGGCCCTGCCGCCAGGTGATGCCCTGGGCCAAAGGCGAAGATCATGCCGGTGAGCCTCTTGCGCACCACCCGCCCTCCGGGGAGGTCAGCCCATTCCTCCTTAATCTTGCTCTTACCCGGGTCAGGCTGTTTAATGGTGAAGCGCAGGCCGGTATCAAGCTCCGGGGTCTCCAGGGCGAAGACCATGAGATGGGGGCTTTGGGGCTGGGTCACAAAGGGCTCGAAGTAGTCTTTCAGATC
>JASFOZ010000239.1:0-6725 GCA_050116255.1 Desulfarculaceae bacterium | reverse complement strand
GAGATAGTGGACGCCGGTCCCCCGGTCTTATCCATGCACTCACCCTTTGAGATAAGCCACAAGGCGGACATCTACAGCGCCTGCATGGCCTTTAAGGCCTTTTTCAAGGCGCCGGATAAGTAGAACTCAATCAGCCCCGGACCGGCAATAGGAAAACGGCCGCCTGTTGGCGGCCGTTTTTCGCTTTGTGATAAGGGTGATGTTTGGCTCTAGTGCCTGCCGCCGCCGCGTGTGCGGTCGCGGGCCCGGGCGCGGGCCAATTGCCGCCGCAGACGGCGGCGGGCCTGGCGTTGCTTGCGCCGCCGGGCGTCGGAAGGCTTTTCGTGCCAGCGTTTTTCCTTGAGCTGACGGAACACGCCTTCCTTGGTCAACTTGCGCTTGAGCAGCTTTAAAGCCTTCTCAACGTTGTTGTCCTGGACTGTGACCTGCAACCTGTAATCACCCCCAATCCTTATCGATTTCCGCGAGCTACCCCACGGCACCGCAACAGGGTATAATTGCCCCACAGTGCCGCCGGCTCGAATTTTTCAAGTAGCTGCAAAGTATAACCGAGCCGGGACAGGCTGTAAAGGGCAAACCAAGCTTTGCCGGGAGTTGTGATTTTGTTCCAAGACGGCGTAACCTTGGCTTTGGGCGGGGGCGGGGCGAGGGGTTTCGCCCATGTGGGGGTGTTGGAAGTCCTGCACCGGAACCATCTGAAAATAAAGGAGGTTGTGGGTTGCAGCGCCGGGGCGGTGGCTGGCGCCGGGTTTGCCTTGGGGAGTAAACCCGAGGCCATGCGCAGGAAGGTGCTTCAGTTCGCGGACAGCCCCCTGGCCCGGGATCCGCGCCTGCGCGTGTTGGCTGAGCGCGGCCAAAAGAACCATACCAGCATCGGCAGCCGCTTGGGCAGGCTCTTTTGCCAGGGCAAGATTATGGGCTCTTTTATGCTGGGGGATTCGGTGATGGGTGCGGATTATTTCCGGGCGCTGGTGGAGTTTTTCCTGCCCCAGGTGAATATCGAGGATATGCCCATACCCTTTGCCGCGGTGGCTACTGATGCCCTGAGCGGGGAAGCGGTGGTGTTGGACAAAGGCCCCTTGCGCGAGTGCGTATTGGCCAGTTGTTCCGTACCCGGAGCGGCGCCGGTGATTGAAATGAACGGCCGCCATTTAATGGACGGAGGCGTGATCTGCCTGGTGCCGGTGCACATTGCCCGCCAAAGAGGGGCCAAAAAGATTTTTGCGGTTAATGTGGAGAGGGAGATCAGGCAAGATGAACCACCGGAACAGGGGTTTGAAGCCTATCTGCGCGCCTTTGATATTCAGGGGGCAGCCTTGGATAAGCTGCAACTGGCTGATGCGGATGTGGTAATCCATCCAGAGGTGGGGGACATACATTGGGCTGAATTCATCAAGGCCGGCCAGGCCATGGACAAGGGAAAGCAGGCGGCGGAGAAGTCCTGGCCCGAGATAAATAGGCTTGTGCGCCGCAGGCGCTGGTTCAGGCGCAAGCCCAAGCCTTTCCAGGAGCGCTGAGTGGAGCTTTTTGAATCCAATATAGAGCCGGTGTCTACTGGGGAGCATGCCCCCCTGGCCGAGCGCCTGCGCCCCCGCAGCCTGACTGAGTTTGTGGGCCAGACCCATTTGCTGGGAGAGGGCAGGCCCCTCACCAAGCTCCTGGCCTCGGGCCAGCCCTCCTCTTTAGTCTTCTGGAGCCCGCCGGGCACTGGAAAAACCAGTTTGGCCCGTCTTTTGGCCGGCCACTGGGAGGCGGATTTCGTAGAGTTTTCGGCAGTGCTCTCCGGTGTGGCCGATATCCGCCGGGTGGTTGAGGATGCCAAGAAACGGCTCAAACAGGGAAGGCGGACGGTGCTTTTCATAGACGAGATTCACCGTTTCAACAAGGCCCAGCAGGATGCGCTTTTGCCCCATGTGGAATCCGGCGTGATCACCTTGTTGGGGGCCACCACTGAAAATCCCAGCTTCGAGATCATCCCGGCCCTGCTCTCCCGGCTGCGGGTGCTGGTCTTGCACCCCCTCAGTGAGGATGAGTTGGCCTTGATTCTGAAAAGGGCCTTGACCGATCAGGAGCGGGGAGTGGCCGCTATGCAAGTGGACCTGGAGGACGAGGCCCGGGCCCATCTGCTCGCCTGCGCCTTTGGCGACGCCCGCAGGCTGCTCACCTCCCTGGAGGTGGCCGCCCATACCGCCCCCCTGGTGGCAGGGGGGAGACGCCTGGTTGATCTCAGGCTGGCCGAGGAGTCAGTGGGGCGGCGGGCCCTGCGCTATGATAAGGCCGGCGAGGAGCACTACAATCTGATCAGCGCCCTGCACAAGTCCTTGCGCGGGTCTGATCCTGATGCTGCCCTCTATTGGCTGGGGCGGATGCTGGAGGCGGGTGAGGACCCCCATTATCTGCTGAGGCGTATGATGCGCTTTGCCAGCGAGGATGTGGGCCTGGCCGACCCCTATGCCCTAAACCAGGTGACCGCGGCCTTGCACGCCTTTGACCTGATCGGCATGCCTGAGGGTGCCTTGGCCTTGGCCCAGGCGGCCGTGTATCTGGCCTTGGCGCCCAAATCCAACGCCTTGTACACCGGCTTCAATCAGGTTCAGCAAGACGTCAAGGAGCACGGGCCCCTGGAGGTGCCCCTGGCCATACGCAACGCGCCCACCCGTTTGATGAAAGACCTAGGCTATGCCAAGGATTATCTTTATCCACATGATTTCGAGGATGCGGTGGTGCATCAGCAGTATCTGCCCGGCCGGCTCAAAGGGCGAAAGTACTACCAGCCCAGCGACAGGGGCAGGGAGAAGGCCATCAGACAGAGGCTAATGGATTTGGCCAAGATGAAGGCCAGGTTTCGCCGCCAAGAAGGCAAGGGAAAGGACGGATAACCAGCCCCGCCCAAGCGGCTGTTGTTAAGCCAGGCAGGGCGTCGTATAATCCTGGGAAATAAAATGCATGAATCCCAAGCCATTAACAACGCCTTCTCCCCCGGCCGGCCTGCGGGGGTAAAAGACTCTGAGGCGGAAAGGCCGTTCCAGCTGGTCCGGTATTTTTCTGTGACCAGCCTGGTCATCATATTGCTGTTCACCCTGCTTATCTCCACGGTCATAAGCCAGCGGGCCTCGGAACAGGCCCTGCATAAGCGCGAGCAGTACTCCCTGCTCCTGGCCGAAAACCTCAATCACCAGGTCATGGTCCGCTTTGTGGTGCCCACCCTGCGTAATCACGGCAGCATTCACGTGGGCCAGCCGGAGCAGTTCAAGCTCCTGGATGCGGTGGTGCGCAACACCATCCATTCCTTTCAGGTGCGCCAGGTCAACCTGTTGGACCTGGAAGGAAACATCATCTACAGTACCCAGTCCCAATATATCGGACGGGTGGTCTCTGCCTGGGAACCTTTTCAGGCCGCAGCCAGTGGAGGCCATGCCAGCGTGCTCTACCCGCCCAAACGCTTTTTTGAGCTGGGCGGGGGGCCTTCCCGGGTGCTTAAGACATACATACCCCTCAGGGACGAGCGCCGGCGCACCGCTGAGTTGGGACCGCCCCGGGCGGTCTTTGAGATTACCTTGGATCTGACCGAGGATTTCCGCGAGGTCTGGGTGGACCAGATGCTGGTGGTGAGCACCCTGTTGCTCATGATGGCTCTTTTGTTCGTGATCTTGCGATCCATTGTGACCAGGGGGCAGAGGGTGATGGACCGGCGGGCGGCCCAGGAGGCCAAGCTGGTCGAACAGCTTCATCAATCCGAACGCCTGGCCGCCTTGGGACGCATGGTGGCGGGCGTGGCCCACGAGATCCGCAACCCTCTGGGCATAGTGCGTTCCACCGCCGAGCTACTCGGCAGCAAGGCCGAGCCCGCCCAAAAGGCCCTGGCCCAGGTGATCGTGGAGGAGAGCAGCCGCCTTAACCGCACTGTTACCGAGTTTTTGGATTTCGCCCGCCCCCAACAACCCAAGGTGAAATCCCTGTTTTTGGAGCAGGTGCTATCCCACAACCTGCACGTCTTGACTCCGGAGGCGGAACGGCTGAATATCAAAATTGAACGCCATTACCAAAACACGCCGGTCAAGGTCACCGGCGATCCGGACCAGCTCTACCGGGCGTTCTTGAACATATTCAATAACTCGATGCAGGCCATGGGCAACGGAGGCGGCACCCTGGATGTTTCCACCCAGACCATCCTGCAGGCAGGCCAGGCCTGGGTGGTGGCGGCGGTGGAGGATAACGGGCCCGGTTTCGAGCCTCAGATGCTTGCCAACCTGTTCGACCCCTTTTTCACCACCAAGGAGCAGGGCACGGGACTGGGCCTTTCCATTGTGCAGAATATCGTGAAAAGCCACCACGGCAGAGTGGAGCTGGGCCAGGCCCTCATCGGCGGGGCCCGGGTTGAGGTTTGGCTGCCGGCCAGGGGGGATTAGAAAGTGGCCCGCATTTTGGTCGTAGACGACGAGAAGAACTACCTGGTGGTTCTCAGCGCTTTATTGAGCGGGGAAGGCTTTGATGTGGACACCGCCTCCAACGCCGCCCTGGCCCTGGCCAAAGTGGAGGAAGACGAGCCAGATCTTATTCTCACCGATATGCGCATGCCCAAGATATCCGGATTGGAGCTCATCTATAAGGTGAAGGAGTTGGCCCCGGACTTGCCCGTGATTGTCATGACCGCCTACGGCACCGTGGAAAACGCGGTGGAGGCCATGAAGGGGGGAGCCAGCGACTACATTATGAAGCCGTTTGAAAACCAGGAACTTTTGCTCACCGTGGACCGGGTGCTGAAGATGCGCCGGCTTCTCAACCAGAACCGCCTTTTGCGGGAAGAGCTGGGCAAGGGTCAGCGTTTCAGCGAGATCGTGGGCGAGTCCCAGGCAATGCAGGCGGTCTTTGACTTGCTGGAAAAAGTGGCCGTTACCAAAGCCACGGTCTTGATTACCGGCGAAAGCGGAACCGGTAAAGAGCTCATCGCCCGGGCCATTCACGAGCGCTCGCCCCGCAAGGATGAACCTTTTATAGCCGTAAACTGTACGGCCTTAACCGAAACCTTGCTGGAGAGCGAGCTCTTCGGCCACGAAAAGGGCGCCTTTACCGGGGCGGTGAGCCGCCGCCGGGGCCGTTTCGAGTTGGCCGACCGGGGCACCCTTTTCCTGGACGAAGTGGGTGAGATCGCCCCTTCTTTGCAGGTGAAGCTGCTGCGCGTGTTGCAGGAAAGGACCTTTGAGAGGGTAGGGGGAGGCCAAACCCTGTCCGTAGACGTGCGCATAGTCGCCGCCACCAACCGCGACCTCAGTGAGGCTGTGGCTGAAAGCCAGTTCCGGGAGGACCTTTTTTACCGGCTGAATGTGGTGCGCATCGACCTTCCCCCCCTGCGCGAACGGCCGGAAGACCTTCCCGCCCTGGTGGCTCAATTTGTGCGTAAATACGCAGCAGAGGTGGGAAGGGCGGTGCCCGAGGTTTCGGCTGAGGCCATGCGGCAGATATATTCCTACTCCTGGCCCGGCAATGTCCGGGAGCTGGAGAACGCCCTGGAGAGGGCGGTGATCCTGGGCGGCTCTGAGATCAGGCCCGGGGACCTGCCTCTGGAGATGACCCCGGGCAAGGAAGACACCGGAGTGGGTCTGCCCCAGGGCATGACCATCAACGATGCGGTCGAGGATCTGGAGCGCCGCATGATCCAAAGGGCGCTGCTGGAGTCGGAAGGGGTGCAGGCCCACGCAGCCCAGGCCCTGGGCCTCACCAAGTCCAACCTGGCCTACAAGATCAAGAAATACAACCTGGGCTGAGGCTGAGTTGCTATCAGGCATTGCCCAGGCGCCGGCCACCCAGGCCCATGCCCAAGCCTTCCCAGGGCTCGCCTTCTCGCCTTTGGGCGACACCGGCCTGACCGTGTCCCAGGCGGGTTTTGGGGGTTACCGCATAACCGCCAAGGCTGAGGAGCATGGCCGCGCCCTGAAAAAGGCCCTGGCCTCAGGCATCAATATCATAGACACCAGCGCCAACTACACGGACGGGGATTCCGAGGCCCTTATCGGCCGGGTTCTTAGCGAGTTGATCGCTGACCACCACCTGGACCGGGCCCAGGTGGTGGTGGTCACCAAGGCCGGTTACCTCCAGGGCCAAAATCTGCTCCAGAGCCAGAAGCGCCGGGCCCGGGGGCAGCCCTATGCCGAGGTGGTCCCCTATGGCCAAGGCCTGGAGCACTGCATCCACCCCGAATTTTTGGCTGACCAGCTGGATCAAAGCCTTGGGCGCCTCAACCTTGAGGCTGTGGATGTATTTCTTTTGCACAACCCGGAGTATTATCTGGCCTGGGCCCATAACCAGGGCGTGGCCGCGCCCGAGGCTGAGGCTGAATATTACCGACGCCTGCAAGAGGCCTTCCGCCACCTGGAAAAGGAGGCGGATAAGGGGCGCATCCAGTTTTACGGCGTCAGCAGCAACACCTTCCCAGTTCCAAGCAGCCAGCCCGATTTCACCTCCTTGGAAAAACTATGGGATCTGGCCCAGGCCCTGAGTCCTGACCACCGTTTCCGGGTGATTCAGCTTCCTTTGAACCTTGTGGAGCCCGGGGCGGTGTTGCAGAAGAACCAATCCCAGGGCCTAAGCGTATTGGAGTTTGCCCGGCAAAAATCCCTGGGAGTGCTCAGCAACCGGCCCCTTAATGCCATCAGCGGTCAGGGGCTTATACGATTGGCTGCCAATGATGCAGGCCAGCCGCCCCCTAAAACCCAGGTGCAGGAGCT
>JASFOZ010000238.1:0-6740 GCA_050116255.1 Desulfarculaceae bacterium | reverse complement strand
CCCTTAAGCCATTTAGATGAAAAAGGGGCGGCCCGCATGGTGGACGTGGGGGGCAAGCCCGCCACCCGCCGCCAGGCCCGGGCCCAGGCCAGGGTGAATTTATCGCCCGCCACCCTGGAGCTTATAACCAGCCAGGGACTGCCCAAAGGCGACGCCCTTGCCGTGGCCCGCCTGGCCGGCATCATGGCCGCCAAACGGACTCCGGATCTGATTCCCTTGTGCCATCCTTTGCCCCTTGATTCGGTTAAGGTGGAACTCACACCCCAAAGCGGCGGCATATTGATAGAATCCGAGGTGAGCACCACTGCCGCCACCGGTGTAGAGATGGAGGCCCTTACCGCGGTTAGCGTTGCCGCCTTGGCCTTGTATGATATGATCAAGGCCGTGGACAAGGAAGCAGCCGTGGAGCAGATAATATTGGTCGAAAAGAGTGGAGGCAAAAGCGGCCACTTTAAAAGGGGTTAGGCCTGTTGTCTCCTTACTACCCACAGTACGGTTTATGTGTTAAAATTTGACGTTGACCTTGTGGGCGAAAGAGGTATTCCCATGGATCAACAACGACTTGAACGATACCGGGAGCTATTGCAAGGCAAGCTGGACGATCTGTTGGTCGAAGCCGGCCGCACTGTGGCGGGCATGACTGACACCAAGGAAAACTTCCCCGATCCGACAGACCGAGCTGCTTTGGAATCTGACCGCAATTTCCTCCTGCGCATCCGTGACCGTGAACGCAAGCTGATCAGCAAGATACAAGAGGCCTTGGCCCGTATTGATGACGGCACTTATGGCATCTGTGAGTCCTGCGGAGAAGATATTTCCAGCGAGCGCCTCAAGGCGCGCCCTGTCACAACTCTTTGCATTGACTGCAAAAAGCGCCAGGAAGCCCAAGAGAAAGCTCGAGGAAAGTAAAAAAAGGAGAATTGTCAGCCGGATCAGACGCCCGGACGCCGATGCCGGTTTTATCATGGGTGCATTCTGGTTGAATCTATAAGGCCTAAAAAGGCGGGCGGTCCAAGGCATGTTTCAAAAACGTCTGGATTTTTTCCGCTCCATCATATATTTAGGAGACTTGGTCCTGGTGGCGGCCTGCTGGATCGCCGCCTACTACCTTCGTTTTTATTTTCCAATTATTCCGGTAACTAAGGGCATCCCTCCTCTGGATTTGTACCTGACCCTTTTGGGTTTGGTGGCGGCGGTGTTTGCGGTGGTGTTTCTGGTCACCGGTCTGTACCGCCGCCCCTGGGCGGGATTCAGCCAATATTGGTGGCCAATCTTCAGGGCCACCACCATCGGGGTGGTGGTATCGGTCACCTTGACTTACTTCTTCCGGCCCTACGAGTTCAGCCGCCTGGTCTTTCTCCAGTTTTTCGTGCTGATCAACTTGGCCATGGCCCTGTACCGCCCCCTCCTGGCCTGGGCGTGGTCCAAACTTAAGCCTGAAAGCTCGGGTGAAGGCGTACTCATCGTGGGAGTGGAGGACCTGGGCCGCCTGGTGGCCCAGAAGATCCGCAGCCAGCCGGTGCTGGGCCTGCGCATAGAGGGGTTTCTCACCCACCGGCAAGAACTAGTGGGCGAAGAAGTCGATGGCCTGCCGGTGCTGGGGCTTTACAGCCAAATCAGGGGAGTGATGGCGGAAAAAGACATCCAGCTGGTGATGATCGCCCTTCCTCTTTCCGCCCACGAACGCATCCTGGACGTTGTGAACAGCATCGCCGATGAGATGGTCGATATAAAGGTGATCCCGGATCTGCTTCGCCACATCTCCTTGCGGCGCTCGGTGGAGGAATATGACGGGCTTCCCATCATCGGCCTGCGCGGCAGCCCCATGGAGGGATGGGCCCGGGTATCCAAAAGGGCCTGCGATTTTCTGGGCAGCCTGGTGGGAATCATTATTCTGGGCCCCTTAATGCTGGGGTTGGCCGCCTTGGTGAAGATCTCCTCGCCCGGGCCGGTTTTTTACCGGCAGGACCGCATGGGCCTGGACGGCCGTTTGTTCACCATGCTCAAATTCCGCTCCATGTATCAAGACGCCGAAAAGGACTGCGGGCCGGTCTGGGCCTGCAAGGACGACCCCAGGCGCACCAAGGTGGGGGCCTTTATGCGCCGCACCAACCTGGACGAACTGCCCCAGCTATTCAATGTGCTAAAAGGCGAGATGAGCCTGGTGGGCCCGCGTCCGGAGCGGCCCGAGTTTATCACCGATTTTAGGCTGAAGGTGCCCCGGTACATGTGGCGGCACAAGGTCAAGGCAGGCCTCACCGGCTGGGCCCAGATCAACGGCTGGCGCGGAAACACCTCCCTGGAGCCCCGCATCGCCCATGACCTGTATTATATTGAAAACTGGTCCCTGGGCCTTGACTTCAAGATCATGCTTCTCACCTTGTTCAAGGGCTTCAGCCCCAATGCCTATTGAGGAAATTTAGACCTCCCGCATTAATGGGCCCTGCTAAGCACGAGGTTTAACATCCGCATCCCTCCGGATCTTCCCCGGCCCGGCGAAAACCACAGCAGCTAAAAAGAACGCTGAGCCTGAGCCGGCCCTTGATTTTAGGGCTTCTTTGCCTGTAAATATTTCTCCATGATTAAGGCAGAGTTATAAATGAGATGGTTTAAGACCCGGCAGCGCGGCACCCTTGATTGGGATTCTGGTTCAGATGAGGAGTTTCTGGAGCTGCTTTACCATGTCATTCTGGGGAGAAAGCCCGATTCACAAGGGTACGCACATAACCTGGGCCTCCTGAAAGAAGGGCATACGCGGCGCCCTGATTTGGTGCGCGCCTTCCTGCTCTCTCCAGAGTGCCGCTATCGCTGTCTTATTAAATACCCTTTTCATGAACTCCTATCCGGGTATGTGGAAGTGGCTGATGCGGAGCCCTTCCGGCCTTTTGTGCGCCCTGAGCCCCTGAGGGAGGTCCAGTTATGCGAGTTGGCCAACCCCCGCAAATGGGTTGACCAGTCCTGGCTGGCGGTCCTGCGCGAAATGGAGATGCTGAGCCCCTGTTTGGACGAAGCCCACCGCAAGACCTATGAGTTTGTGCAGACTGTTTTCGGCCTGCGGGCCCTGGGCGCTTTAAACAGCAAAAGCCGGGTATTAGGGGTGGGCGCGGGCCACGAATCACTGTTATACTGGCTGGCCAACCGGGTGGAAGAGGTGGTGGCCACTGATCTCTATAAAGGCAGTTGGTCCAAAAAGGGCAGCCGGGAGGGTGATGACGCCGTCTTGTTCGATCCCCGAAAATACGCCCCTTTTGCCTATCAGGAAGACCGGCTGCGCTTTTTACGCATGGATGGGCGCAAACTCGATTTTGACGCCGAATCTTTTGATGTGGTCTACTCTTTATCGGCCATTGAGCACTTTGGGGGCCACCAGGGTGCGTCCCAGGCCGTACAGGAGATGGGAAGGGTGTTAAGGCCCGGGGGGGTGGCGGCCGTGGCCACTGAGCTGATTCTGAACCAAAAGCCGCATCCGGAGTACTTCTTGCCCGAGGAGCTTTGCAGATATGTAGTTGAGCCAGCGGGCATGGAACTGGTGCAAATGCCGGTGTTCGAGCTGCCCCGATATGCTTTGGAACATCCCATCGAGCTGCCTGCGGAAAAGGAGCACAAACCCCACTTGGTCTTACGGCAAAAAGGCGTGGTATATACCTCAGTAATGCTTTTTTTCTGTAAAGCATGAGGATGATAGGCTGAAGCCATGGAACTGATCCAGCATTTGAGCGACTTGAGCAGGCATAGGGCCTTGATATCCGCCTTGGTGGGCCGGGACCTCAAGGGGCGCTACCGGGGTTCGATTCTGGGTTTTTTATGGACCTTCTTCAACCCCCTGCTCCTGCTTTTGGTATATGCCCTGGTCTTCAGCGTTTATTTCCGTATCCAGATGGACAACTACGCGGTGTTTATGTTCACCGGGCTGCTGCCCTGGATTTTCTTTTCCCAGGGCCTCATGGAAGGCACCACCAGCGTAACCGACGGAGGCAGCCTGGTGACCAAGGTGCTTTTCCCCCAGCAGGTGCTGCCCACGGTCAAGGTGGTCTCCAACTTCATCAACTTCCTGCTGAGCCTGCCCATCTTGATCATCTTCATGTTGGCCAGCGGAGTGCCCCTGAAGGTGCAGGCCCTGGCCTTTCCCCTGGTGGGGGCAGTGCACTTATTGTTCACCTTCAGCCTGGCTTTGTTGTTTTCCGCCATCAATGTCTTTATGCGCGACACCCAGCATATACTGGGCAACCTGCTAACCCTGTGGTTCTTTTTGACCCCGATTCTCTATCCCCTAACCCAGGTGCCGGAAAAATTCCGTTTTCTGGTCTATATCAATCCCACCGCCTTGTTCAGTATGGCCTATCATGACCTCTTCTTTTGGGGGCGCTGGCCCCGTTGGGATCTATTGGGCCTTTTATTCCTGCTAAGCCTGCTTATTTTGGCTGTGGCCATCAAGGTGTTCGAGCATTACAAGGAGTACTTCGCCGAAAAGATATGAGCAAAGAAACTGCCATTGAAGTCTTTGGTCTCAGCAAGCGCTTCCGCCGCGAGATATTAAGGCGGGACCACACCACCTGGAAGACGCTTTTGCTGAAACCCTTTTCCCGGAGCCGGAACCAGGACTTGATTACGGTTCTGGAGGACATAGAGTTCTCAGTACCCAAGGGCACCACCTTGGCCGTAATCGGCCAAAACGGCTCCGGAAAATCCACCTTGCTTAAAATTTTGGCCGGCATCTACAAACCGGATCAGGGCAGCGTCAATGTCAGGGGACGAATCGCCAGCCTCATCGAATTGGGGGCGGGTTTTCACCCTGAATTCACCGGCCGGGAAAACGTATTTTTAAACGGCACCATCCTGGGCCTGACTAAACAGGAAATATCTCAACGATTCGACCAGATAGTCGCCTATTCCGGCCTGGGCGATTATATAGACGCCCCGGTGCGGACCTATAGTTCGGGTATGTATGTGCGCCTGGGGTTTTCGGTTGCGGTCAATGTGGATCCAGAGGTGCTGCTGGTGGATGAGGTCTTGGCTGTGGGCGACGAGGCCTTTGCCCACAAATGCGAAGACAAAATAAACGAGTTTTGCCGCTCCGGAAAGACCATCTGCATGGTCACCCATGATATGGGGGCGGTGGATAAGTTCGCCAACGAGGTCATCTGGCTGGACGGCGGCTGCATCGCCGCCCGGGGGGAGCCCCGGCGGGTGATCGACGCCTACCGCCAGAAGGTGGCTCAGGTGGAGGACGCCATCCGCAGGGGCGAATGCGCCCCCCAGCCTGAGGATGAAAAGCAGGTGCAACGCTGGGGGGACGGGGAGGTTCGCATCGAGGCGGTGCGCACCCTGGACGGCTCCGACCAGGAAAGGGCCGTTTTCATGCATGGAGACCCCATGGCGATCGAGATGAATTACCAGATGCACCGCCCCACCCAGGATCTGGTTTTCGGAATCGGCATTGTAAACGCCCAGGACGTTTTGTGCTACGGTACCAACAGCCATATTGAGATGGTGAAGGTGGACCGGTTGCCTCCCAGCGGCTGCGTGCGCCTGCTCCTGGAAAAGGTGGACCTGGTGCAAGGCACCTATTTTCTGGATGTGGCCGCCCACGCTAAGGATGGGCGGGCTTATGACTACATCAAAAAAGCGGCCAGCTTTACGGTGCGCAGCCCTATCAGTGACGAAGGAGTGTTCCGGCCCGCCCATACCTGGGAGTTCCCCTCAGCCTAGGAAAGGCCTATGCAAGACCAGCCCAAAGAAACAGCCTCTGCCGGGAAAACCCCGGACTATGAGTCGCTGACCGCTGAGGTGAAGAAAACCGTGGAGGAGAAAAGGGCGCAGGGATTTTATGATCCAGAGGAAGAACAGCGGGTAGCCCAAATGGAAGTGGAGTTCATCCAGCCCCAGGAAGACGGGGCCGAGGCCGAGATCCGCCTGCACCAGCAAAAGCTCGCCCAGTTATGGGACAGCAAGGCCTGCGGCGTGCAAACCCACCGCCCCGGCCCTGCCGGCCGCTTGCTGCTCAAATTCAAGCGCCTCTTTCACCGCCTCACCCGGTTTCCGGTCAACATCTGGCTGGCCCGGCAGGCGCTGTTCAACGACGAGCTGGTAAAACTTCTCAATCTGCTGCTGCTGCAACACACCGACCTGCGCCAACGCGTTGCCCGGGACGAAAAACGGCTGGATAGCCTGGAGAACCTGGAAGGCCCCATAGGGGCCCGTTTGAACGCCCTTGATAAAGGTGTGGTCCACCGCCTGGACGGACACGATCAAAACCTGGCTGAACATGATAAGCGCTTTGAACAGGTTCAGCGCTACGCCGACGCCCGCGTCGCCGCCCTGGAAAGAGAGGCGGGCAAAGGCCACTCCCAGATCGAACAGACCTTGGCCCGGCTCCAGGATATTCTCGAAAAACAAGCCGGGGCGGGGCTGGCCTCTTCCGCCGCCTCCCAAGCGGTCTCCCAAGAGCGGGCTCGGCTGCGCGCCAGCGCCTACCTGGCCTTTGAGGATATGCACCGGGGGTCCAGCCAAGACATCAAAAAACGCCAAGAGGTCTATGTACCCATTTTTAAGGAGTCAGTGACCCCGGAAAAACCGCTGTTGGACATCGGTTGCGGCCGGGGCGAATTTTTGGAGCTGGCCCGGGAAGCGGGGATTACGGCTAGGGGCGTAGACTTGAACCCGGAGATGGCGGCCTTTTGCCGTGAGCAGGGGCTGGAGGTGGCGGAGGCGGACGCGCTGGAGTATCTGCGCCAACTGCC
>JASFOZ010000237.1:0-6808 GCA_050116255.1 Desulfarculaceae bacterium | reverse complement strand
GCACTGCCGGCGGCTATTCCCCGGTGGAGTTGGCCTCCGTCTTTGACACGGTGAGCTTTTGCCTGTCCAAGGGTCTGGGCGCGCCGGTGGGGTCCATGGTGGTGTCCAGCCAGGAGCTTATAAAAGAGGCGGTGCGGGTACGCAAGCGCCTGGGCGGGGGCATGCGCCAGGCCGGGATCCTGGCCGCGGCCGGGCTCTATGCCCTGGAGCACAACCTGGACCGCCTGGAGGAGGACCACCGCCGGGCCAAGCGTCTGGCCCTGGGCCTGGCGGAGATGGGCGGCCTGAGCCTTAATCCGGATGAAGTGGAGACCAATATCGTTATTTTTGACGTCACCCCCTCGGGCATGGATTCAGCCCAGGCCCTGGACCGCCTGCAAAAAGAGGGCGTCAGAGTGGTGCCTTTTGGGGGCAACAACCTGCGGGCGGTCACCCACCTGCAGATCAGCGATAAAGACATCGATATTGCCCTGTCCGCATTCAACAGGGTCTTCGCCTAGGCCGTCTGCAACCTGGGCGCTAATCAAACTAAAAATATTTCTGCCTGTCGGGTAAAAGCCTGATCTGAGGCTTGTGCCAAGAATGGCCTGAATCTTGTTTGAGGCTGGGGCTTGACAGAGCCTCTTGGTGCTGATATGAAGTTTAAAATACATTATATGTAGCAAATACAACATTTGATTGGGCCTGAGGCAATAGAGGCCGGGCCCGGTTTTAAGATGGAGTCCTGGGGTGAGTGAGCCTGAAACCATTATCGTTCAAGGTAATGAGGCCTGTGTGCGCGGGGCCTTGGCCGCGGGCTGCCGCTTTTTCGCGGGCTATCCCATCACCCCGGCCTCGGAGATAGCAGAGCTCATGGCCCGGGACCTGCCCGGGTGCGGCGGGGTATTCATGCAGATGGAGGATGAGATCGCCTCCATCGCCGCCGTGGTGGGGGCGGCCTGGGGCGGGGCCAAGGCCTGCACCGCCACCTCGGGACCCGGCTTTTCCCTGATGCAGGAGGGCATCGGTTATGCCGCGGTCACGGAGACGCCTTGCGTGATTATCAATGTGATGCGCGGCGGTCCCTCCACCGGCCAACCCACCCTGTCGGCCCAGCAGGACGTGATGCAGGCCAAATACGGCTCCCACGGAGATTATGAGATCATCGCCCTTTGCCCTTCTTCGGTCCAGGAGGCCTTTGAACTCACGGTCAAGGCCTTCAACCTTTCCGAAAAGTTCCGGGTGCCGGTGATAGTGCTCTCTGATGAGATAGTGGGGCACACCCGCGAGAAGCTTAGAATTCCCCAAGATCTTAAGGTGACGCCCCGCCGTCCCCCCCCGGTGGAACCTGGCGATTTTCAGATGTACCGGGCCCTTGAGTCCGGCCTCTTGGACGGCATGCCCGCCGTGGGCCAGGGCTACAAGGTGCTGGTGGATGGGCAGTTGCACGATGAGACCGGCAACCGCAAAGGGGGAGACGTGGCCGCCTCCGCCCGCCTGGTCCAAAGGTTATGCAGCAAGATCAATGATCATGCCGCTGAACTGACCGACATAAAGACGCTCTTTATGGATGACGCCCAAACCGCTGTACTTGCCTATGGCTCGGTGGCCCGTTCCGGCCTGCATGCTGTGCGCCTGGCCCGGGAGGAGGGCCTCAAGGCCGGCTGGTTGGGCCTGCGCATCTTGTGGCCCTTTCCGGATAAGGCCCTGCAAAAGATGTTGTCCGGAGTGCGCCGGGTGGTGGTGCCGGAGATGAACGTGGGCAAAATCAACCGTGAGCTGGAGCGGGTGTGCCGGCGGGAGGTGGAGGTGGTTTCCCTGCCCAAGCTGGGCGGGGCCATTCACACTCCCGGCGAGATACTGGCCGCTTTGAAAGGCTGAGTCATGCATCCCCTGGCTGAGAAATATCTGCGCCGCAGCGCCCTGCCCACCATATTCTGTCCCGGCTGCGGTCACGGGACGGTGCTAAGCGCCTTTGTAAGGGCTGTGGATGAGTTGGATGGGGGCAAAGATATTGCCTTGGTCAGCGGCATCGGCTGTTCCGGCTGGACGCCGGTGTTCGTGGACATGGACACCCTGCACACCCTGCACGGCCGCGCCATAGCTGTGGCCACGGGCCTGAAGCTGGCGGCGCCCGCCCGCAAGGTGGTGGTGTTCACCGGCGACGGCGACTGCGTGTCCATCGGCGGCAACCATTTTCTGCATGGGGCCCGGCGCAACTTGGATTTGACCGTGATCATGATGAACAACCAGATCTACGGCATGACCGGCGGCCAGGTTGCTCCCACCACGCCGCCGGGGGCGCGCACCCAGACCTCGCCCCACGGCAACCCCGAGCCCTTTATTGACGCCTGTGAATTGGCCCGCTGCGCCGGGGCCACCTTTGTGGCCCGCTGGACCAGCGCCCATCCCCGGGCTCTGGCCTGGGCCATAAAACAAGGCTTGGAGCACAAAGGATTCGCATTCATCGAAGTAATGGTGCAGTGCCCCACTCAGGCGGGCCGTTATATGCATGGCAGCGCCGACCCCGCCCGGCTTCTTAGCCTTATCAAAGAGGCGTCTCTAAAAAAGGCAGCTGCGGAAAAGATGTCTGCGGCTGAGCTGGAGGGCAGGTTCGTGGTGGGAACCCTGCACCAGGAGCAGGGGCGTCCCGAGCTGAGCCAGACTCTGCAGCAGATGATCGCCAAGGCTGAGGCTTGAGTCATGAACCGGATTATCATTGACGAGGTTTTCTGCAAAGGTTGCGGGCTCTGCATTGCCCAGTGTCCGGCCCAGGTGCTGGAGATATCTCAGCTCCGCAATCAAAAGGGCTACCTGGTGCCAAGGGCGGCCCGGCCGGAAGACTGCACCGGCTGCGGCATGTGCGAGCTTATCTGCCCGGATATGGCCCTAACCCTGGAGAAGAGCCAGGATGAGACAGGAAGTTAGGTTCGCCGGCTTCGGGGGCCAGGGAGTGGTCAAGTCCGCCCTGCTGCTAACCCTGGCTGCGGGCCTGTATGAGGGCAAGGAAGTAGCCCAGACCCAGTCCTATGGGCCTGAGGCCCGGGGCGGGGCCTGCCGCTCGGAAGTGGTCATCAGCGGCCAAGAGATAGATTTCGTAAAACCCATGAGCATTGATTTCTTTGCGGTCATGTCCCAGCCGGCCATGGACAGGTACGGCAGCGGCCTGGATCTGGACAAATGCGTTATCTTGGCCGATACCACCTTGGTGCGGCGTTTGCCAAAAGAGGCCGCCCGGGTTTATCAGGTGGAGGCCACCCGTCTGGCCGAGGATGAGTTGGGGGCCTCCTTGTTCGCCAATATCATAATGCTGGGGGCCCTGGCAGCGGTAAGCGGCCTGGTTTCCCTGCCGGCCCTGGAAAAGGCCTTGCCGGGCAATGTTCCTCCTCAGACCCTGGAGACCAACCTCAAGGCCCTGCATCGGGGCTATAAGATCGGCTCCGGCTTAATCGCCGCTTAAAGACCGGCCCGGCGGGGGTAACCATCTATCCCGGGATGGGACGGCCTCACTCACCCGGTTTGGTTGCCAGCAGTTCTTTTTTCTTTTTCAGAATTTTTTGTTGATCCTGGGGCCGGGGAAAGCGGCTCAGGGCTTGGTCCAGCAGATCCAGCCCCTGCTGGCGCTGGCCGGCCTGGGAGCAGGCTCCGGCCAGCCTGATGAGGTATGTCAGCTTGCGGGGGTTGAGGGATACGGCCAGGGAATACATCTTCACCGCCTGGGGGAAGTGCCCGGCCTGTTCCTCTTTTTTACCCAGACGATAGGCCACCGTGGCCTTTATCATTGCCGGATCATCCCCGCGCAATAGGGCCAAGGCCTGGCCCCGTTGCAGGGCCTTGGCGTCGTGGCCCTGCTGAATATCGCACCAGACCAGCCCGCTCAGGGCGCCCAGCCCCTGGGGGTTGACTGTGAGGGCGGTGTCGAACGCCTCCCGGCTGGCCGCAATTTTATGGTTTTTGTACAGGGCCCAGCCCCACAGGTTGCGGGCCAGATAGGATTTGGGGGCCACGTCCAGGGCCTTTTTAAAAGGCGCTAGATCAAAGGAATCCCTTTTGTCCCAGGAGGCGGCCAGGTAATAGGCCTCCAAGGCGCGTCCCAACTGGTCCATAGCCACCAGGTTGGTGAGTTCTCGCCACAGGGCCTTGGGTCTTTGGGCCGGAGGAAAGGACAGGCCGCTGGCGTCCAGCCAGTCCAGAAAGCGGCGGCGAAAACCTAGCAGATCATCTTTAGGATCGGCAATGAGCCGGGTCTGTGATTGCCTCACCTGGGGATAGGCCTGTTCCAGGGTGAGGTTGGCGGTGATTTTGCCCTTTTGCAGAGCAAAGCCTCCCCGCAGCCAATAGCGGATTTTTTGTTTCTTGCCCTGGCGGGCGATATCCAATTCCGGCCCCTGGCCCCGCAGATAGGCCTGGAACGCCCCCTGGTCTGGGAACAATTTTTTTAGGCGCCAGCCGAACCAGAATTCTTTTAGGCCGCTGTGCATAGCCACCACATTGCCCAACAACAGGTGCAAGGCCAGCCCCGCGCCCGCAAAGGCCTGGCCCGGTGCCGGGCGTAAAGGCAGGACCACCATCCGGGGCCGGTTATGGGTGGCTCCGGCGATATGGCCTGGCGCTGCCGCTGGCTTGATTTGGTCTTGGGCGAAGGCCTTGGGGCTGGTGTGCACCCAGCCGGCCACCAGGGCGGCTAGTGTCAAAATGAACAGGGCCCTCTTACGGGCGGCGCAGATTTTGACTTTCATATCCCACGCCTTTCTCTGGGCTGATTGCCTTCAGCCTCAAATTCAATAATAAACCACAGGGCCGGGATTGGGCAGGGCCGCCGGCTTTAGAGGCCAGGGATTGCAGATGGGGGGAGACGCCCAGGCCGGTGCACGAAACCACAAAATAAAAAGGCCGAATTAATTACCCGGCCTCTGAGCTATCTCTGAGGGAAGGTTTAGGGGACTTTTAGCCTTTGCCAAAGATGCTCCTGGAGATCATGTTCAGCTGGGCCTGGGTGGTGCCGCCGCCGATCTGGAACATGCGCACATCCCGGAGCATGCGTTCCAGGGGCAGGTCCCGGGAGTAACCCGCCGCCCCGAACATCTGCAGGCTTTCGCTCACCGCCTCAAAGGCGACATGGCCGGTGAAGGCCTTGGCCATGGAGGCCTCGCGCAGATGGGGCATGCGCACATTGTGGGGCAGCTCGCGGGCGTTGCAGGCGGCCCGGTAGATCAGCATGCGGGCGGCATCCAGCTTGGTCTGGGACTCAGCCATCATCCAGCGCAGCCCCTGATATTTGGCCAAGGGGGTGCCGAAGGTCTTGCGTTGCTGCATATACTCCACCGCCAGGTCGTGGGCTCCCTGGGCTATGCCCAGGGCCACGGCGCTGGCCCCCACCCGTTGGGCGTTGTAGCCGAACATGAGCTTTTTAAAGCCCTCGCTGCCATCACCGGCCACCACCACATTTTCGGCGCCGATCCGGCAATCTTCAAAGATGAGCTCGGTCTCGGGGATGCCCCTGAGGCCGTGGGCATCCTCCACCCTGCCGAAGCTGAACCCAGGATGCCCCTTGTCCACCATGACCCCGCCGATGCCTTTGTCTTGGCCGTTTTCGATGAAGCGGGCGAAGATGAGGTTGGTCACGGCTATGCCGCCGCCGGTTATCCAGTGCTTGTGCCCGTTGAGGACATAGGCGTCCCCTTGTTTCTCAGCCCGGGTCTTCAACTCAGTGAGGTTGGTGCCGGCCTCGGGTTCGGTCATGCCGATGGCGGGTTTGTCGCCGTCCTCCAGCACCCTCCTGGCCACCAGCTCCCGCTGGGCCTCTGTGCCATAGGCCATGATGGACCCCAGGGCCCCCATGTTGGTCTCCACCAGGATCCTGCCGGTCACGCCGCAGTACTTGGCAGCGGTCTCAATGGCCAGGACGGCATCGATCAAAGGCCGCTCTTGTCCTCCGTATTTGCGGGGGATGGTCATGCCCAAGAGTCCCAGCTCGCGCAGCTTGTGGACGTTTTCCCAGGGGTACTCGGCCTCTTGGTCCCAGCGCGCCGCCCGGGGGGCGAACTCCCGCCGGCCCAGGTCATCCAACAAGGCGGCCAGTTTTTTTTGTTCATCGCTAAGAGTGAAATCCATTTTATTGACTCCGGGAGTTGATCCCGCTTCAGCCTAGGCAGAGGCCTTGGGTTTTAGAATCATGGCGTGCTCTTTTTTGGAGAGCACCTCGTTTTCATAGCGGGACAGGGCCTTTTTGGCCTGCCGTGGTTTCTGGGCGATTACGCCTTCTATAAAGGCGTTAATCAAACACATGGCTGCGGTCAGGGAGATTATGGAGAAATCACGCTGGCCGGAAAGGTCCAAAAAGAAGTTCAGGTCAGCATATTGAACGATCTGGGCCAGGGGGTCGTTGGTGATGGTGATGATCTTGACGCCGGGATTTTTGCGGTGTACGTGCTCCACTGCCTCGAATACCTCGGTGGCATACAGAAGTAGGTCAAACACGATCAGCACGTCCCCTTTTCCGCAATACAAAACCTGCTCCAGCAGGGTGCGCCGTTCGCGGGTGACGGCATTGGCGGCGAAATCCAAACGCGTGAGCTGAAAAGCCAGAAACTCGGCCAAAAAGGACGAAGTGCGCCAACCCATGCAAAAGATTTTTTTGGCATTGGCCAGAAGTTCCACGGCCTCCTGGAACCACTCACGGTTGACGGCCTCCAGGGTTTTGTTCAAGTAGTTGAGGTCCGCCTCTTTCACCCTATCCAAAACCGAGGCGCGGCCCGGAGGCGAGGAGAGAGATGGTTGTTGGGAGTAGATTATTTTTCTAATGTAATCAGCTAGATGCTCGCGGAAC
>JASFOZ010000236.1:0-6809 GCA_050116255.1 Desulfarculaceae bacterium | reverse complement strand
CGGCTCAGTCCGAATTTCAAGGGTACTGGAAAACAAACCCTTCTCAGGAGTAATGCAAGCATGAAGCACAACAAAACCAGACGGGCCTTTATAACCGCCTTAGGAAGTTTGTTGGCATCATCGCCCCTGGCCGCATTGGCACAGAACAAGGACTCTACCCATGCCGCTCACGGCCATGACAGCGGATCGGCTCCAGCAAAAACGAAACCAGCCACCGGCCATCACCATGGTGTTAAGGCCGGTCAACACACAGACATGGGTCCGGCACATGCCTGGCGTGATCCCGGTATGCCCGCATCCCCTCCCTCTCCTTTGATGGGCAGGCAGATGGGCAAGGTGCATACCCTTAACGTACCTCCTTTGGGTTACCAAAAGGAGGGCAAGGTCAAGGTATATGAAATTATCGCCCAACCGGTGGAGCGCATGCTTACTGACGCTAGGCCCAAGCCTTCCTGGAGGGTGATCGCCCAAAACAACCGGTTCAAAGGAGGCATGCATCATGCCTATCCCCAACCGGCCCGACTGTGGGGATACAACGGCCAGGTACCCGGCCCCACCATAGAGTGCGTACAAGGAGACCGGGTCAGGATTATTCTAAAGAACCAGCTCCCCGAGCCCACCAGCATACACTGGCACGGCTTGGAAGTGCCCAATGCCATGGACGGGGCCGGGGGCACCACCGAACCGCCCACTCCGCCGGGCGGTACCCGGATATACGAGTTCACCCTGCATCAGAACGGCACCTTTATGTATCACACCGGCTTCAACATGATGAAGCAGGACGGTATGGGTCTGGGGGGCTTTGTGGTGATCCATCCCAAGCAATACCGCAACCGTATAGACAAGGATGTGGCCATCATGCTGCAGGCCTTTGCCCTGGCCCCTGGCAACCAATTCCCCAATCTGGCCACCATGGATTTCAACTGGTTCACCATGAACGGCAAGGTGGCCCCGGATATCGAAATCATAAGGGTAAAGCAAGGCCAAAGGGTGCGCCTGCGCTTCGGCAACCTGACCTGAGCAGCCACCCAATCCATCTGCACGGTTACACCTGGAAGGTGGTGGGCACAGAGGGCGGCCCCATTCCCGAAAGCGCCCAGTGGCCCGGAAACACGGTCAACGTTCCGCCGGGCACCACCCGCGATGTGGAGTTTGTGGCCTGGAATCCCGGAGTGTGGCGCATCCATTGCCATAAGCTACACCACACCATGAACGCCCATGCCGAGGTTCCCCTGGGCGTCATGTCTGTGGGGGGAATGTTCACATTGCTTTATGTCGAGCCCAAGGAAGGGGGGCAGCAACATGCCTAGACTGAAACCGTGCCCCAAGGTAGTTGCCGGCCTTTTGGTCACCCTGGCTTTCGTATCTGGATGCGCGGCGGTTGAAACCGGCAAGGAGTGGCAAGGGCTGGAACAGAGGCTAAAGCAAGCTGACACCCCCAGGCTGTTGTGGATAAAGGACCAAAAAGAAGCAGCGCAAGTGGAGCAGCTCATCTCGGCGGCTTTGCAGGGAGGGGTGACCCAGAAGGAGGCGGTGGCCATTGCCCTGCTTAACAACCGCTCCTTGCAGGCGGCCTTTGAGGAATTGGGCGTGTCCAAGGCTGATTTGGTGCAGGCAGGCCTGTTTCACAACCCCACTTTGGAAGCCATGTTTAGATTCCCTGTGCGGGGAGATGAAACCGGCACCAATATTGAGCTGGGAGCAGCTTTTACCCTGTCCGACCTATGGCAAAAGCCCTTAAAGGCCAAAGCAGCACAGGCCGCCTTGCAGCGGGCAACCCTGAATCTTGCCGCCCAGGTGCTGAGAGTCCGCCGCCAAGCCCTACTGGCCTTTAATCAAGCTTATTTCTCGGGCCAGATCAAGCATCAGATACTGGAGCTGAAGCACACCAGCCAAAAAACCGTTTCCGCCGCCGCCCGCCTGCGCCAGTTCGGATACTTGACCGAATTGGGAGAATTAATGACCCAGGATGCTTCTGTGTTTGCCGACCTGGGGCTGGCCCAGGCGAGCCTGGATCAAAAGCTGGCCCTTGCCCGTTTGGCCAGGGTTTTGGGTTTGGGAGGGCATGAATTAAACCTTACTCTGTCCGGGACTCCTGATCCCCCGCCCACGCAGCTGCCCCCTACCGGGCAAGCAGTCTCTTTGGCTCTAAAGCATCATCCGGACCTGCAAGCGGCCAGAGCGAATATACAGCAGGCCGCCCGTCAACTGAGTCTGGAAAAGGCCAGAATATTGCGAGAGGTGCGCCTGGGCGCCAACTGGGAACGGGAAACCGGCGGCGACGAGGTGTTGGGGCCTCTGCTGGAAATGGAACTGCCCTTGTTCGACCAAAATCAGGCCCAGATCGCCAAGGCCGAACACCGGCTCCGCCAGGCCCGCAAATCGCTCTTGGCCTTGGAGGGAACAGTGCGCGAGCAGGCAATCGAGGAGGTAGAGAAAATCAAATTTTTGTCTCAGAAAATAGAGCTTTTGCATAAGCGCCTTATCCCCCTGCGTAAAAGGTCTCTGGACTATGCCCGAAAATGGGCTGGGCGCATGCAGCTTAATCAGATGGAGCTTCTTCATGCCCAAAAGAATTATCATCAGGCCAACCTGGAACTTGTCCGTACCGAACTCGCACGGCAACAGGCCTGGGCCAGACTGGAGCATGATTTGGGGGGCAGGCTGCCTTATTAGCTAACGCCGGCTAGCCGCCATGTTTGAGAAGCGCTGCATCTGAAATTATTTTTTGGCACACGAATACAGGCTAGAATAAATACCATGGAACCCGGCCAACCTCCGGGCCGGTAAGAGGATTTGACTAAGTAGGAGGCTTTGAGCTTATGGGCCTGCGCCTGAATAGCCTCAAGCAACGCCTTACCCTTTTTCTTTTACTTCCCGTGACCCTGCTCTTGTTGGGGGTGGGTGTGGCTGGGTTTCTTTTCACCCGGGCCAACCTGCTCAACCAGTGGCGTCATTCCGCCTTGTTCGCCTTGGAAAGGGCCGCTCATTCCATAGACATGCGCCTGGAGGAACCCGGTGACGCCATGGATTTTGTGGCCAGCTTCGCCGGACGCTCAATGTGGTCTCCTCAAGAACTGGAAAGCCGGCTTAGCCAAATCCCGGGGGTGGAAAAGGCCAAACTGATTCTAGAGCACAAGGCATCTCCTCAACCCGCTCACGGACAACGTGGCAATCCCCAAATGAGAGGAGCGCCCGGCCAAAGGGGAGGGCATTTTCACCGCACCCGCATTTCACAAGTGGGCAACCCCGTTTTCGACACCAGCAGCGGCCAGAACCTGGTGGCCATGAAGTTCGAGCTCCTGGATCAATCCGGAGCCCCGGTCGGCCGCTTGGAGATCCACATGAGCTTTGATTATCTGATGGAGGATTTAAGGGGATTGCTCTGGTGGCGTACCCAAATCGTCTATCTGGTTGACTCTGAGGGAAACATCCTGGCCCGAGGTGCCGCCGGCCAAAAAAAACGCACCCGGCTTGGCGAAAACGGCGACACCTTTGAGTTGGACACCTTGAAGGCGCTAAAAAAAAATAAATCCGGCACCAAACTCAGCGCCGGTTATCCCCCGGACTGGGTGAGCGGTTTCCAACGCCTGAAAGCGGCTCCTTGGACATTTGTGCTTTTCGCCGAAGGCGAAGACGTTCTCGCCCCCATAATAAACTTTCTAAGATTCTATGTGGCTGCGGGAATCCTGTGCATCATTTTGGTTGTGTTCCTCATCCGCTTGATCGCAGGGAGGATGGCGGCCGAGATCAGCATCGTGTCAGAGAAGGCGGGCGAGGTGGCCCAAGGGCGGTACCTCGAGGTGCCGCTGAGCGGCCGTCAGGACGAGATTGGCCGTCTGGCTGAGAGCTTCAACACCATGGTTGCCGGGCTGAAGCAAAGAGACTTCATCCGCGACACCTTCGGGCGGTATGTGGACCATGAGGTGGCTAAAGAGCTTCTAAGCAGCCCAGAGGCCACCAAACTCGGCGGCCATAAACGCCTGGTGGCCATAATGATGACCGATGTACGCGGGTTCACCCCTTTATGTGAAACGTTAAGCCCGGAACAGACCATCAACGTCGTCAACCGCTACCTCTCCCGCCTTATAAAGGCGATTCAAGCCCACAAAGGTATAATCGTGGATTTCCTGGGCGATTCGGTGCTGGCCTTTTTTGACATTCTAAACAGCTCCCCTAAAGAGGCGGCCCGGGCTGCGGTTTGCTGCGCCCTGGAATTACGCCGGGCCACCGACCGCTTCAACGAGACCATGAGCCAAGAAAATCTGCCCCAGTTGGCCACCGGCATCGGCCTGAACGCCGGTGAGGTAGTAGTCGGCAATATCGGCTCCAAGGCCAGGACCAAATACGGCATCGTGGGAGGACCCGTGAACCTGACCCACCGCATACAGGCCCAGGCTCAGGGCGGAGAGATAATCGTCTCGCAGTCGGTCTATTCGCTGTTGCAGTCAGAAATAACCGTAAGCCGGTCTTTTAAGGCCCTGCTCAAAGGAGTGGAAGAAGAGGTCTCTTTGTTTGCAGTAACGGCATTTTCAGATTGCAACCAAGGCCTTGCCCAAGAGGAAGAGGTCAAAACTTAGGTACAGGCAAAGAGCCCATGTATATTTGATTCTAGACACACCTATATTCTAGAAAAAATCACGCCCTCTAATCCGAATCTTCGTCCTTCATCTCTTGCTTGCAGGCCAGGCCTTGCTTCATGGCCACATCAAAACATTGCCTGCAGGAAATGCAGGTTGCGGCCTCTTGCCCTCCATCTTGCCAGTGGCGGGCCAGATGCGGCTGGCGAATAAAGGGCCGGCTGAGGGCCACCGCGTCCACACCCTCCAGGGCCTGTTCTATACGGGGGCGCGAGCGCCAGCCCCCCACCGATATCACTGGGCAAGAGACCACCGCCTTTATGGCCTTGGCGTTGTCATAAAAATAGCCCTCTTCTTCAGGCTCGCGCACCACCCTGGCCGAAGCCGACAATTTGCCTGCATAGGGCACCCCGCCGCTGACCTCGATGGCGTCCATGCCCATCTGGGAAAGTTGTTTGGAAACCTCCACGGCGTCTGCCAAGGTGAGCCCGCCCTCCACGCAGTCATCAGAGTTGAGCTTTATGAAAACCGGGTAACCAGGCCCCACCATATCGCGCACCGCCTGGTAAACCTGATAACCAAAGCGGGCCCGGTTCTCCAGGCTGCCCCCGTATTCGTCTGAGCGCTGGTTTATGTCAGGGCTGAGAAATTGGTTGATCAGATAGCCGTGGGCGCCGTGTAGTTGCACCGCATCGAACCCTGCTGCCTTCACCCGGGCCGCCGCCAGGGCAAAGGCCTCGATAATGTCGAAAATCTGTTCCTTGCTGAGGCCTGCTATCTGCTCTTTAAAGGCGGGATGAACCATGGCCGAAGGCCCTATGGGTTGCTGGCCGATCCATTCCTCCTTGGTCTGGCCGCCGGCATGAACGATCTGCATTGCCACCAGGCCCCCGCTTTTATGTACGGCATCGGATATCCGGGTCAGGGGACCCACCATGGCGTCGATATGGGCCCCGGTCTGGTGGGGCAGGCCTTTGCCCCAGGGCAGCACAAAGGCGTAGCCGGTGATAATAAGCCCAACACCCCCCTCGGCCAACTCCGCCGTTATGTTGGCGGTGTTTTCAGTGGGGGTTCCATCATCCAGGGCGGTGCCTTCCCAGGTGGCGCTACGCAGCAGACGGTTGGGTATGGTCAGTTGGTTTATCTGCCAGGGAGTGAATATTTCGGCCATGGTTTCACCTCGAAGCGGGTATGAGTATTGGTTGCGTAAAGCCCAATTTAGCCGGGAAGACGGCCCAAGACAAGCCCGCCCGCCTAAAAATACTCGTGGATACATTTACAAAATTGAATAAGGTAGGCGGGACCAGCGCCATTGTGCCGGTCCCGCCTCGAATACGACTAATAAGAATCCTCGCTGGCCAGATCCTCTGCGGTGATCTTGTGGCTGAAGAGCTTGTAGGCCCAGGCCTGGTAAACGATGACTATGGGAACCATCACCAAGGCCACACCCAGCATGATTTTGAGCGTCAGGGGGCTGGAGGCGGAGTTATGAATGGTAAGGCTGAAGGCCTTGTCCAGGCTGGAGGGCAGCAAACTGGGGTAAAGCCCGGCCACCCCGAAGAAGGTGCAAAACACGATGGTCAAACATGAGGCGAACCAGGCCTTCCACCAGGCATCCTGTCCCATAAATATCCGGGTCGCCAACAAGGCCGCCACTGCCAGCAGTACGATGAGGAACAGGGCCGGGTTGGCTAGATAGTTTTGATACAGGTCTGTGGCCCCCCAACTGGTCAAGAGAAAGACCACCGCAGCCGCCAGCACCGCCAGCCAAAGCTTGGGGGCCAGGGCCGCCGCCCGGTTGTGAATCTCTCCTTGGGATTTCACCGCCAGCCACAAGGCGCCGTGCGTCATAAACAGAAGCAGGAACAACACGCCCCCCAGCAGGCCGTATGGATTCAGCAGGGTAAACAGGCTGCCCTGATAAACCCCTTTGGCGTCAATGGGGATGCCCTGGAAGATATTGGCAAAGGCGACCCCCAACAACAGGGCCGGTAAAAAGCTGCCGATCCACAGACACAAGTCCCAGATCTTACGCCAGCCCGGGCTCTCATGCTGGCCCCTAAACTCAAGGGCCACTCCGCGCAGGATCAGGGCGAAAAGAATCAGCATCAGGGCAGTGTACAAGGAGCTGAACATTACCGCATAAGTTGTGGGGAAGGCGGCAAAGGTCACGCCGCCGGCGGTGATCAGCCACACCTCGTTGCCGTCCCACACCGGACCCATGGCGTT